>DEAY01000406.1 GCA_002348345.1 Verrucomicrobia bacterium UBA2970 | reverse complement strand
TACTCGGCGATCCACACCCCTTTGCTGTGAATTCCGACGATCAGGAGGTCTTCTGGATTGGCGATCTGAGTTCTGACTTCAGAGGCGATCCTTTCCAGGTCGGAATGGATCGACTCACGGCTGGCGAGGAGACGGGATTCTGCGGCGGTCACGGAAAAATGGGTCGTAAACAAATAGGCCGTAAACTAGTGGATGCGTTCACCGTTTCAACCGAAACCAGCGACTTCCTTCACGGGAATAGCCTTATGCCATGCCCTCCTGACGACTTTTTCTCCATCCGGTCCGGTGGTTCATAATCCAGTCAATCAGGGCATTTTCAAAGCCGATGTCGTAGCCTGCTTTTTCAGACTCTAGCCACTTGTGTTTCATGATTTCTTCCCGCTCCGCTTGGAATTCACGGTAGAGCGACAGGTTCTTGATGGTGTCCTCACACGAGGATAGCGACTTCTCTGGGACGGACATGGCGAACTTTACAGCGATGAATCTTGAGACGCTGCAAGGGTAACATGGAAACGATGAATGACAATAAATTCCTCTGGTTGGCGGATGAGGGGTGAGGAGCGTGCTCCAAAAAAGGGACCCCGCTAGTTGAAACCCGATAACGGGGACGGCGCTGGAGAAGCGCTGCGAGGAAGGCTCGAGTCATCGTTGAAGGCAATCGCCCGTCGAGCAGAGGAAGGCTAACCCTGTTTGGCGAGTTCGGCTTGGACGGTTTTGGCAGTTTCAAGGAAGGCCTGGGCGGGGGCGGTTTCAGGGGCCTTCGCCACCACCGGGATTCCCTCGTCACCGCCTTCTCGAATTTCCTGAAAAATGGGTACTTCCCCAAGGAAGGCGGTGTCTTGGCGAGCGGCTTCTTCCCTTCCCCCTCCATTTCCGAAGATCTCAATGCGTTCTCCTTGGGGGGAGGTGAAGTAGCTCATATTCTCGACGATTCCGAGAATCGGCACGTTCACCTTTCGGAACATATTGATGCCTTTCCGGACGACGCCAAGAGAGGCTTCTTGGGGGGTGGTGACCACGACTCCCCCGTCCAGGGGGACGGTTTGGCAGAGGGAAAGTTGAGCGTCTCCCGTTCCCGGGGGAAGGTCGACGAGGAGAACATCGAGATCTCCCCATTCGACACTGGTGATAAACTGCTGGATGGTCTTCATGATCATCGGACCCCGCCAAATGACGGGTTGATCGTCTTCGAGCAGAAATCCCATACTCATCAGTTTGACGCCATGATTCTCCAGCGGAACGAGTTTTTCGTTGGGGCTCAAACCGGGGCGCTCCTTGACCCCCATCATCAGGGGAATGCTTGGCCCATAGATATCACAATCGAGGAGTCCGATCTTTCCCCCGAGTTGGGTTAGGGCACAGGCCAAGTTGGCGGAGACGGTGGACTTTCCGACCCCTCCTTTTCCACTTGCCACCGCGACCACTTTTTTGATTCCCGGTACTTTGTCTGGATTAGTTCCGGGAGCTGAGGCGTTCGAGGGGGCAGCCGATCGAGCTCCCGAAGCCTCCGGGGCTTTGACATTGACGTAGACATGGTTTGCTTCGGGAACCTGGCGGATGGCCTGTTCGGATTCAGTCTTGATCTGTTGAGCGATTTCCGCGTTGCCGCCGGTCAACTCAATGACGACCGCCACCGCACCGTTTTCCGCTGAAATATCCTTCACCAGACCAAAGGAGACGATGTCGCGTGAGTAGCCCGGATACTTGACCTGTTTGAGGGCTTCTTTGATGCTTTCTGCTGTCATAGTGGTGCGTTAACAAAGGGTCGGAGTGTAGCGGTGTCCGGGCGCGAGTCCAATGATGAAATCGTGGGCGCTGCTGGCTCGGTTATGGTTTCCAGGCGAACCCGCGGAGAGGACGGGCCGATGGGTCTTCGGGAACTTGAAGAAGATACTCAGAGACGGTGGATTCATGACCGGGAAGAACCAGTGCAGGCGCCAATTCATTGAGCGGAGCGAGGACAAAAAAACGTTGGTGCGCCCGAGGATGGGGAAGGATCAAATCGGGAGTGTGGAGTTCTTGACGGCCGACGCTAATCAAGTCCAGGTCAAGGGGGCGTGCTTCATTTTGGATCTTCTTGGGGGGACGCCCCAGAGCCTTTTCGATCGTTTGGCACTGGGTCAGGAGTTGCCGAGGTGAGCATCGTGGTGGAAGCGCGACTTCCGCCATGGCATTGATGAAGCTTGGGGACCCCGGGGGACAGTCGACTGGCGTGGTGAGCCAGGGGGAGGAAAGGCGGATCGGGGTGGCAAAGAGTGATTGAAGGGCCTGGGCCCCCCGGCGGAGATGGTCAATCGAATCCCCAAGATTTGAACCCAAAGCGATGTAACTGAGCTCTGCGTTGGACAATGGGAAATGAGCGATCGAAAGGCCTTTTGCTTGAGTCAGTCCTGGAGCCCCAATACATGCTGCATCGAGTAAAGGCCAGGGGATTGGGAGGTCACCCATTTCGCCGCCCGAAGGGCGCCGTTGGCGAAGGTCTCGCGGCTGGAGGCTTTGTGGGTTAGTTCGAGTCGTTCGCCGGCGCCGGCATAGATCACGGTATGGTCACCCACAACATCCCCCCCGCGAAGCGAGTGCATCCCGATCTCGTCGTTCTTTCTGGCCCCGACGATGCCCTCCCGTCCATGCCGGAGCGCTCTCTTGAGCGAGACATTTCGGGCTGCGGCGAGAATCTCCGCAAGCGTTGCGGCCGTTCCGCTGGGAGCGTCTTGTTTGTGGTGATGGTGCATTTCGATCACTTCGAGATCGAAGTCAGGGCCCAGGATCTCGGTGGCTTTCCGCGTCAGCCAAAAAAGGGTGTTTACCCCGGTGGAATAGTTCGACGCCCAGACCATGGGAATCGTTTTGGCGAGGGACTGGATGGCGGATTTGTCGGAATCGCTGTGGCCAGTCGTTCCAATCACGATGGCCTTTGACTGGGCGGCGGCGTGTTCAACGATGGTTCGGGTGGCATCGTAAAAACTGAAATCAATCACGACATCCGCTGCGGCGATCGCTGGTTCGAGGTTGTCGCCGAAATCGGCCTGACCAACGACCTCTAATTCCGGATCTTCGGCGGCACAGCGGAGGAGAGCCTGCCCCATTCTTCCTTTGGAACCGATAATGGTGATTCGTGGCATCGTTTGGGTAGGGGTCATAAGGTAGAAGGGGCATTGTTGCAAGGTCTGTCTCCCTGGGGAGGACTGAACGCCCATGATCCAATCCCGATCACCGGATCGATTCCTTTTGGCGGAAAAGCTGGGTGTGGGCAGGCAAGGCTTTCTGGGTATGCCAACCGTTGCTCTGGACCCAGCCGTGGCGTGCGCCGATGGCCCTGGCCTGGATAATGCTTGATGGTTCAGGGTGGAGGACGGAACATGCCCAGGGATGAATCGAATTGAGGAGCGCTTTGCGGCGCTGAAAGAACAAGGGGTCAAAGGTCTCGTGGTATACATTGGAGCCGGCGATCCCAACCTCGGCGCGACGGAGCGACTCGCGCTGGGTTTTGATCAGGCGGGTGTGGATATCCTAGAGCTGGGGATTCCCTTCAGCGATCCTTTGGCGGATGGGATCGTCAATCAGTTGGCGGCGCAACGTGGCCTCGATGCAGGAACGACGCCCGGGGGCGTCTTTGATTGCGTTCGTCGGATTCGGAAAACGAGCGAGATTCCGATCGTCCTTTACGTCTATTACAACCTCCTTCATCAGCGCGGATTAACGGCATTCATCGATGAGGCGAGCGCGGCGGGTGTGGACGGGTTGTTGGTCCTCGACCTGCCGCCCGAGGAGGCGGATGCCTACCAGGCGGCGATGAATGAAGCGAAACTCCTCCCGATTTACCTGATCGCTCCCACAACCCCGGAAGAGCGAATCCACTACATTGCGTCCCAGGCGAAAGGATTCGTGTATTATGTCTCCCGTGAGGGGGTCACCGGAATGCAACGCCAGATTTCAGAGACCATCGGACCGATGACGGAATTGATCCGCAAACACACGGACTTGCCGATCGCGATCGGATTCGGGATCTCTGACGCGGCGCAGGCCAAAAGGGTTGCCCAATATGGGGAGGCCTGTGTGGTGGGGAGTGCTGTGGTGAATCGAATCGCTGATCTCGGAGACTCGCCTCAACTGGTGGACGAGGTGGCCGGCTTTGCTCGAGACCTGAACGAGGCGTTGAAGGCATCATGACTGTGAAGCGTGTGAAGCCGAAGGACCATTTCGTCATCATTATGGCTGGGGGGCGGGGTGAGCGGTTTTGGCCGGTCAGTCGTGAGAAGTCACCCAAGCAACTGATTACCCTTCTGGGAGGGCGATCGTTTTTACAGCAGACCTATGACCGGGTGCTGGCCTTGGTCCCCAACAAGAACATCATCGTGGTCACCAGCGAGGCTCAGGCGGCGATGGTCGCCAAGCAACTTCCCAAGCTCCCGAAGGCCAATATCATCGCCGAACCGTGTGGCCGCGATACCTGTGCGGCGGTGACGCTCGGCGCTGCCGTGGTGGGGCAACGGTCGACGAGTGGGGTGATGGCAGTCCTTCCGGCGGACCATGTGATTCCCGATGAGAAGAAATTCCAGCGGGTCCTGGCGGAGTGTTTCGATCTTGCCTCCCGGGGGCAGGCCATTGTGACCATCGGGATCAAGCCCAGCGAACCGGCGACGGGGTATGGCTATGTCCAGAAAGGAAAGCGGCTTCCTACCCCGGGCGGCGTTAAAAAGTACCGGACGACATTTTACCGGGCGGAACGATTTGTGGAAAAACCAAGGCTGGCGACGGCTGTGGAGTATCTCAGTTCGGGCGACTACGTCTGGAATGCAGGGATGTTTATTTGGTCCTTCGTGACGATCACGGAGGCGCTCCAGAAGCATCAACCCGAGATGGAGGCCGCCTGTCACCGCTGGTTTGAGGCGGCGGCCAGTCCGACGAAGCTCAAACGGATTCTCAAGAAGGAGTATCCTGCGATCAAGAAGGTCTCAATTGATTACGCGCTCATGGAGAAGGCGCAGAATGTGGTGGTTGCCGACGGGGTGTTTCGTTGGGACGATTTGGGAGCCTGGACGGCTTTGGCCCGGCACCTCAAGGCGGATCGAGCGGGCAATTGCGCGGTCGCGGATCTGGTCCAGGTGGATGCCGCGAGGAATATCGTCTTTGACGCCCGAACCAAGAACAAGACCCCCATCGCCTTGGTCGGGATGACCGATACCATTGTGGTTCAAACGGATGATGCGCTCATGGTGGCCGACAAATCCCAGGCACAAAAAATAAAGGAACTGGTCAAAGGGTTGGTCGCTTCGAAGGCTTACCGAAAACTGACCTAGTGGGTCTGAATTGGTCGTCTTGAGGTATGTTCGCCTTTTTGTTCTCGCGAGATACTCTCGAAGGGGCGATGTCAAACCCCCTTTTCCTGGTGGTTGTGGTGTTTTGGGTGTGGATGTTCGTCGATGCCCTGCGCCGGGAAGAATGGGTCTGGGCTATCTTCATCGGGTTCTTCGTGATTTCTGCGATCTTCTATTATTTCCTGGTGTATCGACAGGATCGGACCCGCGTAACGGGAGGAACCTTTGAGTTGCCCGGGACATCGGATCGTCGTCGAATCCGAGAACTGGAGGATCAGATTCATCATATGGACAAGGCGTATGATCATGCCGAATTGGGTGAGATTTATCTTCGGCAAGGAAAGCGAGATCAGGCCCGCGAGTGTTTCGAGGCGGCCCGGGAGAGGGATGGCGAAGATCTTGATATTCTGGCGATGCTGGGAAAATGCTATCTTGAGCAAGGGCGTGTAGAGGAGTCCATTGCGCTCCTGGAGCGGGTCGTGGAGGAAGAGATTCGACATGACTACGGGCAAACCCAGATGACTTTGGGAGAAGCCCATGCCAAACGAGGCGATTTGGATGCAGCAATTGCGGTCTGGGAGTCGGTGCTGGCTGGAAATACCTATGCCAAGGCTCGTGTGTTGCTGGGCGAGGCGCTGCTGGTCAAGGGAGACACCGCAGCGGCTCGAGCACAGTTTCAGGAAGTGGTGAACGAAGGTGCTCACACCCCGGAATTCCAACGACGAAAAGATAGGCCCTGGGTCAGGCGGGCCCGGCAGTGTTTGAGTAAGACGAGTGAGACCTCCTAGTGGGGCGAGTTCTGCTGGCGGGCTTGTTGGCGGATTTCCAGAAGCCGCTTCATGATCGAGGCCAGTTCCGTGGGTTCTCCGGAGACACCGAAGGCGTCGTGGAGCTGGCGGTAGAGGGCGTAGAGCTGATCATACCGTTCCTGAGCGTTTCCCCGGGGTTCAAAAAGACGGGCTTTCGTGCCGGTCATAGCGGTTTGGGCGGAGGGAATATCGGGATGCGCGCCTCCGACCACGGCACCGCTAATGGCGGCTCCAAGGGCGCAGGTTTGCGCGGAACGGGAGGTTTTCATCACACGTCCAGTGATGTCGGCATAGAGCTGCATGAGAAAGTCGTTCTTCTCTGCAATTCCTCCGCAGGCAATGACTTGGTTGATCGGCACGCCATATTCGGCAATTCGTTCCATGATGACCCGGGCACCGAATGCGGTCGCCTCAATCAGAGCCCGGTAGATTTCGAACGGTTGGGTGTGGAGTGATTGGCCGAGAATGAGACCACTGAGCTGGGGGTCCACGAGCACCGTGCGGTTTCCGTTATTCCAATCCAATGCTAACAGCCCATGTTCTCCCGGCGATTGACCGGCAGCTTGTTGTGTCAGGGACTCATGAGTGGAGCCGGCACCGGGTTGGATCACGTCGACCCACCAGTTGAATATATCCCCGACGGCCGATTGGCCGGCCTCGAGGCCATAGTGATGGGGCAAGACGGAATGAGGAACGATCCCGCAGAGGCCGGGAATGTCGGGGAGCTTCTCGGCCAGGGGCGAAACGATGATGTCGCAGGTCGAGGTGCCCAGGATCTTGACCAGGGTTCCCGGTCCGATGCCACACCCAACGGCTCCCAGGTGAGCATCCAGTGCGCCCATGGCCACGGGGGTTCCCGGGGCGAGCCCCAGGCGCTCTGCCCAGGCGACGGTCAGAGACCCTGCCGCTTGATCAATGGGAAAGGCTTGCTGAGGCAACGTTTGGCGGATCCGGGAGAGTTGGGGGTCCACTTTTTCCAAGAATTCAATGCTGGGGTAGCCTCCCCAATCATCATGAAACCATCCTTTGTGGCCCGCCTGACAAATGCCTCGTTTGGGGTGCTGCTCCCGACCGCAGAGAACGGCGGGAATCCAATCGGCGATTTCAATCCAGGTGGCCGTTTCGGCGATCAGCGACGGTGTTTCGCGGGCACAATGGAGGAGTTTTGCCCAGAACCATTCGGAGGAGTAGGTACCGCCACAGGTCTTGAGATAGCCGGTGGCTTCCTTCTGGGCGTGCTCGGTGAGCTCGGCGGCTTCGGCGATGGAGGTGTGATCTTTCCAGAGCCAGGCCATCGCGTTTGGGTGGTCTTTGAATTCGGGGTGCAGACAGAGAGGGTCACCCTGGGAATCGAGGGGAAGGGGAGTGCTGCCGGTGGCATCGACTCCGATTCCAATCACGGAGAATGTTTTTCCGTGATCGGCTTCGGCTTGCGCGACGGCTTGTCGGGTGACCTGGGAAGCGCCCTCGAGATAGTCGAGCGGATGTTGTCGCGCCAAATCGGGTTGGTGAGGATCGGTGATGATCCCTTGATCGCCATGAGCATAAGTGGCCTCTGCCGTGCCGAGTTCGCGGCCGTCGCGGGAATCGACGATGAGCGCTCTCACGGTGTTCGTCCCGAAATCGAGGCCGAGCGCGCAGGGAACTTGACGATCACTCATGGGGGGATCGCTATCAGAATGGTTCGGATCGATAAAGGTTAATCTCGTTTGCGGCTTGCGTGCGGTGGCGACGGCGCGTATGCCTTCCGTTGAGGTCGGGACACCGTTCTCTGAGGGCTCTCGTCAAGGATGTTTGAGACCGTCTAAAATGAGATTCGCGAACCGCTTGACAAGAGAGGAGAGGCTAGTGGTAGCCTTAGGGTTGTTGATCCTGATGACCGGGATTCTGGTGCAAGTGATCCGAGGCTAGGCCTCGAGTCCGAAAGCGGTTGAAGACGGAGTGAATGTAAGCCATGCAAGCTGTTGATTTTGACGAGACGATCGAAACGATCGTTGCTCGGGATTCGCGGTATGCGATCGAGGCCTATTACTTCGTTCGAGAGGCTTTGGATTACACTCAAAAAAAGCTTGTTCGGAACAAGAAGCAGCCGCAGCCGCAGCACATTTCGGGACAGGAGTTGTTGGAGGGCACACGCCAGTTCACTGTCAAGGAGTACGGACCGATGGCATACTATGTACTCGAATCCTGGGGGATCCGACGCTGCGAGGACATTGGCGAGTTGGTCTTCAATATGGTGGAAGCCAATCTCCTGTCGAAGACGGACGACGACGCCCGTGAAGATTTTGGGGGAGGCTTTCAGTTTACCGAGGCCTTGGTATGGCCGTTTCTTCCCCCCAGCAAGTTGCCGAAGAAGGCCAAGACCGAGGCACAAGCGGGTCGGATGTCCGACGAGTCTTGTTGATCAGGCGCGGGCAAAACCCGAGGCCTCATTAGATCTTTTTTCATGCCAGTCCCATCCGGAGAACAGAATAGCCATTCCGGGGGCACCTTCTCGTCGACGGTTCAGAACGGTGCATGGCTTACCCGTTTAGGCAATGGGCTAACCATCATCGTCCGGGAGGACCGTAGTGCGCCGGTGGTTTCCGCCCAGGCTTGGTGTAGCACGGGAAGTATCAACGAAGGGGCCTGGATCGGGGCCGGCCTTTCCCACGTGCTCGAGCACATGCTCTTCAAGGGAACAACGACCCGGGGCGTCGGGCGCATCGACCAAGAAGTGCAGGACATTGGAGGTTACATGAACGCCTACACCTCCTTTGACCGAACCGTGTATTGGATTAATTCGCCGAGTGAAGGGGCGGCGACGATCGTGGAGATTCTCTGCGATATCATGATGAATGCGACGCTCCCTGCCGATGAGTTGGTGAAGGAGTTGGATGTCATCCGTCGAGAGATGGATATGAACGACGATGATCCGGGGCGATCATCCAGTCGGCGGCTTTTCGAGACGGCCTATCAGGTCAGCCCCTACCGCTATCCGATTATCGGCTATCCGGATGTCTTCAATCAGATTCGGCGCGAGGACATCGTCGCCTACTATGAGGAGAAGTACTCGCCTTCGAACGTGTTTTACGTGGTCGTGGGGGACGTCGATCCTCAAGCAATGACCGAACAGATTGCAACGGCTTACGGCAACTCCCCCTGTCGGCCGATTCCGCCCTTGGTGTTGCCGGTCGAGCCGCGTCAGGCGGCTCCGCGGGAATGCATTGAAGAGGCGCCGGTTGAATTGGGACACTTTCATTTTGCGTGGCACATCCCCGATATTCGTCATCGCGATGTTCCCGCCCTGGATGTTTTGGGAACCCTTCTGGGAGAGGGCCGGAGTTCTCGTCTGTTTCGGCGGGTTCGCGACCAGCTGGGTTTGGTTCATTCGGTGGATGCCTGGACTTATTCACCGGGAAACCCGGGTTTGATTGGGATTAGCGGAGTTGCCGATGGTGAGCACTGTTCCCGCTCCTGGGAGGCCATCCTGGAGGAAGTCGATCGCGCCCGGCAGGAGGGCGTTTCCGAGGCGGAAATTGAAAAAGCCAGAAAGATCTTTCTGGCCGGAACTTTGGGGAGCAAGAAAACGATGCAAGGCCAGGCGCAGGATCTGGGTGGGAGTTGGATGTCCGCACACGATTTGGGCTTCTCCGATCGTTACCTTGAGCGGGTTAAACAGCTCCTCCCCGAGGATGTCGTTCGGGTGGCACGCGAGTATTTGACCGAGCCCAACCGAACCCTGGCCGGATTGCTCCCGACGGGTTCGAAACCCAAAGCGAAACCCGTGACACAGGAGCATCAGCAACATCCGATCCAGCGGCATACCTTGAGCAACGGGCTTCGCTTGCTGACGAAGGAGGACCATCGGTTGCCCTTTGTTGAGATCCGGGTGGTCTTTCGGGCTGGGGTTTTGGCCGAGACCGCGACCACCAATGGACAGACTCAGTTGATGGCGAAGCTCCTGTTAAAAGGGGCTGGCAAGCGGAATGCCGCGGAGATCATGAATGCGGTCGAGTCCGTCGGTGGGCAGGTGGACACCTACGGAGCGAGTAACAGCTTTGGGATCAGTCTCGAAGTGATGAAGGAAGATCTCGGTTTGGGATTGGAGATTCTCTCCGACCTGATCCTGCGGCCTTCCTTTGTGGTTGAGGAATTGGAGCGAGAGCGCCAAATTCAACTCGCAGCGATCCGTGCGCAGGGCGACCAGATCCTTCAATTGGGATTTCGGCGGATGCGTCGAGCCTTGTTTGGAGACGCCGGTTACGGCCTGGATGCTCTGGGGAGCAGCGACAGTGTGGAGCGCTTGCAGTTGGATGATCTCAAGTCGTTCTTCGAGCGCCATCGGCGTACCGAAAACTGCGTAGTCTCGGTGTTCGGTGACATTTCAACCAACGCCATTCGCGACGCGTTGGAGCCATATTTGGGGGATTCCGCATGGGCGCCATCGGGGATCGACGCGATGGCCCTTCCGTCGGTGGCCAAGCCGAAGGCATTGCGGGTGTCACAGCAAGTGGAAAAGAAGCAAGCCGCGGTGATCATTGCGGTCCAGGGGACGACCTTTGATTGCAAGGATCGCTACGCCTTGGATCTGCTTCAGGAAGCTTGTAGCGATCTGGGATCCCGCTTGTTCATTCGAATTCGCGACCAGCTCGGATTGGCCTATTACGTGGGGGCCCAGCATATTCCTGGATTGGTGCCGGGATTCTTCGCCTTTTACGCGGGCACGTCTCCCGAGAATGCGGAGAAGGTGGATGAGGAACTCAACGCGGAGATCGATCTCCTCTGTCGGGAAGGATTGAAGGAGGCGGAGTTGAAGCGGGCCAAGGCCAAGGTGGTGGGGCAAAAGAAGATCGCCCGGCAAGATCTCGGTGGATTGGCGATGGTCTCGGCATTGGATGAACTCTACGGCTTTGGATATCGACGTTGGGAGGAGGAAGAGGGGGAGTATCTGAACGTCGGGCTCGAGGATATTCACCGGGTGGCGAGACACTACTTGGGCCCGGAGCGGCGAGTGTGCGTCAAGGTTGGGCCTCAGGGAAAAGCGGGCGAGAAGGCTTGAGAAGGGCCTCCGCGTGTTTTCGTGCGGCCGCCACCCGGCCGCCAAGCATTCGAGCCAATTCCTCCACCCGTTCGGGTTTTTTCAGGGAAGTTACTTGAGTCAGCGTGCGATCCTTCTCCCGCTGCTTGCTGACCTGAAGATGATGATCCGCCGCGGCGGCCACCTGTGCCAGGTGGGTGATGCAGATCACTTGATGGCTCTCTCCCAGTCGTTGCATTTTTTCACCCACCGCATGCGCCGTCTCCCCGCCGACATTGGCGTCGACCTCGTCAAAGACAAGGAGGGGGACGTCGTCCTCAGCCGCGAGGACTGTTTTGACTGCTAGCATGACCCGGGCGATTTCCCCCGAGGAGGCAATCTTGCGGAGGGGACAGAGGGGTTCCCCTGGATTGGGGCCGAAGAGGAACTCGACGTGGTCGTTACCGAGTGGGTGGAGCGTCTCGGTATTCTCATAGCTGGTGCCGCGGTTCTGGATCTGGACTTCAAAACCTCCCCCGTCGAACCCGAGATCCTCGAGCTGTTTTGCCACTGCTTGACTCAGAAGGGCCGCTTTTTCCTGGCGCCGATCCGAGAGGGTTTTGGCCTGTTGACCCAATTGGGTGAGATGGGATTGGATCAGGGCGTCGATTCGTCTCATCTCTTCGTCGCCCGCTTCAAGGGCGTGAAGTTTTTTTTCCGCTTCCTGCCCAAATTGGAGAATTTTGGGGATGGAATGACCATATTTCCTTTTGAGAGATTGCAGTTGGTTGAGCTGTTCCTCGAGTTGAATCGCCTTCGAGGGGTCGATTTCGACTTGATCCTGATAGCGCGATAGTTCGCTTTCGAGATCGCCGGCCCATTCGCTAATTTGAAGATGGTTTTCAAGCCAGGGCGCGGTTTGGGGATCAAGTTGAGACAATTGGTGCAAGCCTTGCCCGGTTCGGGCGATCATTTCGACGAGATTGGGCTCCGATCCACTCAGCGCACCGAGGAGTTCCTGGCACAAGGTTTGGATCTGGGCGGCATTTTGAGCCGTTCGGCATTGTTCCTCAAGTTCCTCTTCGTTGAGCTGGTCAAGTCGGGCGTTGGCGATTTCCTGGGCTTGAAATCGGAGGAGGTCGGCTTGCTGGGCAATGCTTTGTTCGTCCGTGACGAACTCGGTCTTGTCGCGTTCAAGCGATCGAATGGCATTGACGATTTCGGCATGGGCCAATCGCTCCTGGGTGATCCCTCCGAAGGCGTCGAGCACCCGGAGTTGCGCCCGCGGATCAAGGAGTGACTGATGATCGTAGGGGCCGTGGATGTCCACGAGCCAACGGCCCAGCTCGGTCAGCAATCCGAGGGCAGCGGGGGAGTGGTTGATGAATTGTCGATTGGCTGCTGAGGTCGCGATCGTTCGTTTGAGATGGAGCGCTCCCCCCTCACAGGGTTCCAGCCCGTTCTCCTCAAGGAACTGATGAAGGGGGGCCCGAAGCGAGGTGATGTCGAAGACGGCTTCGACGTGACAGAGGTCCGCGCCCGAGCGGATGAGCTGGCGATCCGCCCGTTGGCCCAGGATCAGATTGAGGGCACCGATGATCATCGATTTTCCAGCCCCGGTTTCTCCGGTCAACGTGGTGTATCCTTCGCTCAGTTCAAGAGTCAAATCATCGACCAAGCCGAGGTTTTTGATGCGGAGTGTGGTCAGCATGATGAAAAAGGTTGGAGCCGCATTCGTCGCCTGTGCTAGGTTTCGGTCCAGGTTACTCGGCGACCGCCGGCAGGCAATGGGAATTCGTCGGTGGTGTTGTGATTTGATGGTAAAATGGCGTTTCGATTCACTTTTTTGGGGACAGGGACCTCGCAGGGGGTGCCGATCATAGGGGCCGATTATCCGCCCGGGTTTCTCGAGAATCCCAGGAACCATCGGATGCGGCCGTCCATTTATGTCGAAACCCAGGCCGTTCGATTAGTGGTCGACACGACCCCCGAGTTCCGCCTCCAGATGTTGAGGGAGAATATCCGGCGCGTCGATGCGGTGCTCATCACTCACGCGCATGCCGATCATATCATGGGGATGGATGACTGCCGTCGGTTTTGCGCAATGCAGGATGCGAAAATGCCGGTCTATGCCAGCCGGGAGTCGATGGATGCCATTCGGCGGGTGTTTTCTTACGCCTTTGGAGAGGGACCGATTTGGAAGGGGTATTTTCACCCTGATCCACGGATCATCTCGGGCGAGTTCGAGATCGGAGATCTCCGGATCACGCCGATTCCATTGCCTCATGGTCGTCTGACGTGCTTCGGGTTCATCTTCTCACAGGGAGGCGAACGAAAGCTCGCCTATCTCACGGATTGCAAGGAGGTGCCGGATGAATCGATTCCGATGCTGGAAGGCACGCCTGTGGTCGTCCTGGACGCCCTCAGGAAGGAGCCTCATCCGACGCACATGTCCCTCGACGAGGCGCTGACCACGGCGCGCCGGATTCAGGCAGGCGAGACGTGGTTCACTCATTTGACCCACGACTACGATCACGATTTGGACCAAGCCGAACTTCCGGCGACCGTGGGATTGGCCTACGATGGATTGAAGATTGAAGTCGACTGAGATGATGCGTCGTGATCCTTGGGGCCTCTTGGCCCGTTGCGTTGGAGGGGGCATCCTATTGCTGGGAGGCCCCGAGGGGGGCGATTGCGCCGAGTTGAGTGAGGGGAAAGAGGTGGTGGTGGTCTACAATCGGAACCTTCCAGCCTCGCTGGCGGTGGCGGAGCACTATGCGGCCAAGCGAGAGGTGCCACGCCGTCAACTCATTGGATTGGATCTGCCCAAAGAGGAAACCCTGAGTCGGTCGGCATTTACCCGCCAACTCGAGGTTCCGTTGAAACAACGGTTTCGGGATGAGAAATGGTTCGAGTATGACTATCAGGTTGTCCCGGCCACCCGGGAGCGAGTGGGGAGCGTTGTCCGAACGGTCAAGAAATCCACCGTTCGTTATTTGGCACTGTGCTACGGCGTGCCGCTTCGAATCGCCAGTGATCCCGAGTTTGACGAGGAGGGAAGCGAGAAGATTCGCATCGAGCTTCGACGAAACGAAGCGGCGGTGGACAGTGAGCTTGCAGTGCTTCCGATCGATCCAAATCAACGTCCCATCTACGGTCCCTTGACCAATCCTTTCTTTGGCGCCACGAATTCCTTCATGATGAAGCCGGAGACTGGCGTTCTGATGGTCACCCGCCTGGATGGCCCCACGCCGGAAACCGCGAAGCGGTTGGTCGATTTGGCGATGCAGGCTGAGGAGGACGGGCTTTGGGGAAGGGCCTACTTTGATCTCCGAGGTCTGACCAGTGGGGAATACAAGATTGGGGATGATTGGATCGCCCGGGCGGCTGAGTTTAGTCGGCAGGTGGGCATTGAAACTCATGTCGATACCGAACCGGAGACGATTCCCGCTACGCTACCCATCAGCCATATCGGGCTTTACGCGGGATGGTATACGAGCCATGTTGCCGGTCCTTTTCGGGCTCCACGCGTTGAGTTCATGCCGGGAGCGATTGCTTATCATCTTCACTCTTTCTCGGCCGAAACCATTCGCTCGCCGTCGTTACACTGGGTGGGGCCCCTGCTGGATCGGGGGGCAACGGCAACCATGGGGTGTGTGTATGAACCCTATTTGGCCTTGACCCCAAATCTGGAGGTGTTCTTTTCCCGGATTTTTCTGGGATTTGGATTTGCCGAGGCGGCTTACGCATCCCAGCAGGCGGTCTCTTGGCAGACGACGGTGGTCGGGGATCCCTTGTATCGTCCCTTCTCAAAGCCGCTGAATCTGTTGGCGACCGAACTGGCGGCGAAAAAGAGTCCTCTCTCCCAGTGGCTTGGCATGATGAATGTGAACCGAGCCTTGGTGGGGAATCGACCCGTTGGGGAGGTGGTCCGGTTGATGGCCCAGGACGCGGGGGTACAACTCAGCGCTATCCTCTCCGAGAAACTGGCTGACCTTTATCGGCAAGACGGGAAGGTGGACGAAAGTGAGGCGGCCTATCGTCGAGCCCTCCGGCTCAACCCTTCGCCCAACCAAGCGCTTCGAATTCGGCTTCGATTGGTCGCGCTTCTCGCCGATCAGGATCAGCCAGAGGGGGTGGAGGCGGTTCTGGATTTGGTGGACCGGCACCCGGCCTACAGCGGTCTTGGACCACTGCTTCAGGATGCGCTTGGGATGGCCAAGCGATTGGGAGATCAGGACCTTGGTGCTCGTGTTCAAATGGCGAGGAATTCGCGAGGGGGGGCGAAACCGCTGGATCCGTAGACGGTGAGGATTGGGGCTCCGCGGGCGGGGAAGTGAGGCCAGCCGGGGACTTCCGAGGCGGAGCATCATCATGGGAGGGCGGAGCGTTCCCCGAACGGTCAAGAAATCCAACGCAGAGGTTCCCCGTCAGGCTGACTGCAAAGAGAAGATGAGTTCGACGAGTTCGCTGGCAAATCTCGCCTGCCGGGTGGAGGAATGGATCGAAGATCTGAGTCTTTCATGCCCTCCTTCTGGGGTGAGTGACGCCGACTTCAACGACGTGGCGCTGGAATTGTTTCGACGACAATCGGAATCGAATCCGGCTCTGGCCCAGTTACTTCGATTTTGGCGAGTCGAGTCCTCGGCCCTCACCGCATGGAACGAGATTCCTTGCGTGCCGACGGCTGCCTTCAAGGAGATGGACATGACCACGTTGGAGGCGGGTGATCGGACGAGAGTGTTTTTTTCCAGTGGGACCACCCAGCAAGAGCGGGGGCGGCATTTCCATCACGCCCAGTCGATCGCCCTCTACGAGCGGAGTCTCAAGCAGTGGCTCCGGCAACATTGTTGGCCAGCGGGGGGACGCGAAGCGATGACGTGTGTCAGTTTGACTCCTCCGCCCTCATGCGTACCCCATTCCTCGTTGGTGCACATGATTGAGGTGGGCGCTGGGACCGCTTCCCCCTCAGAGCTTCGCTTTTGTGGGGAGCTTGGCCCTGATGATGGGTGGCGGCTCAACGAAGGGTTGTTGCGGTCCCAGATCGAAGCAGCGGTTGAAAAAGAAGGGCCGGTGTGCTTGTTCGGAACGGCCTTCAATTTTGTTCAGCTCTTGGACACGTTGTCGGCGTGGGGGGAAACGTGGTCGCTTCCCGGCAAGAGCCGGATCATGGAGACGGGGGGCTACAAGGGGCGGACCCGGGAACTTCGGAAGACGGAGTTGTATGAGCAGATGGAGGACCGATTGGGCATTGAGAGGGAATGGATGATCAGCGAGTACGGGATGAGTGAGCTCTCATCGCAGGCCTATGATGGCGTCGTTGGATCGGCGGACCCAGACCTGGACCAGCGCGTCTTCCATTTTCCGGAGTGGGTTCGGGTTCGGGTCGTTTCCCCTGAGACCCTCGAGGAGGTGGGCGTGGGGGAAACCGGATTGTTGCAGGTGTTCGATTTGGCCAACATCTGGTCTGCGCTGGCGATTCAAACCGAGGATTTGGCCGTGCGGTGTCCACAGGGATTTTCCCTGAAGGGACGGGCTTCTTTTGCCGAGCCCAAGGGATGTTCCCTGTTACCGGAGGCATAGGGGATGCAGCGCGTTGCCGATTCATCGAGGCCTTCCCCATCGGGGGTTTTGATTTGGTGTGGTGTCCTTCATGCGATGACTCACAGTTTTCATGTTGTCCTGATGCCCCTCTATCTCCCGATTCATCGGGACTTGGGGCTTCCCGACGTGGCGGGCGCCACCTCGCTCATGTCGATCCAGATGTTGGCGTATTTCCTTCCCAGTTACGGGCTGGGAATTCTGGCCGATCGTTATGATCGCCGGCACTTGCTGGGCGGGGGCTTGTTGATCAACGGAATCGGGTTTGTGGGGCTCGGGCTTTCGCCGAGCTTTTCCTGGGCGGTGGTGAGCGTGATCGTTGCCGGATTGGGGGGGAGTTGCTATCACCCGGCAGCCACGGCGTTGATTGCGGAGCGGTTTCCCCGAGAACAGGGACGGGCCTTTGGTCTTGTGGGGGTAGGGGCTAACGTCGGCTTCCTCTGTATTCCGGTGTACGCGGGATGGCGGTGGGATCGAACGGCTGCGATCCGGGGTGATGCGGGATGGCGGGATCCGGTGATTGAACTGGGGTTCCTCGCGGTCTTGCTGGCGCTGGGTTTTCTCGTGGGAACCCGGCATTGGCCGCGACGGGAGGCGGAGGCGCCTCCTCGGGAGCGATGGGCTCCGATCCTCTCTTCAGGACGAAACTGGGTCTTGTTCCTGGCTGCTGCGTTGGCCTTCAGTCTGCGGGATTTTGCTGGAATGGGAATGGGGAGCCTGGGAACCTTGTTCCTGCAGCAGGCCCATGGGTTCACCGCTGCCGCGACGGGAGTGGCCTTGAGCGCGATTTTTTTGGCGGCAATCGTGAGCAATCCCTTGTTTGGAAAACTGAGCGACCGACACCGATACGGCTGGATCCTCGTCGTGATGACGTTGGCGGGGTTCTGCGTGCTCGGGTTTCCGTGGTTGCCGCGGTGGGGGCTCTTGCCAGGTTTGATGACCTACGGCTTTTTCTTCATGGCCTGTTATCCAATGATCGAAGCAGCCTTGATGGATTCGGTTCCATCCGCCTCTCGGGGGCGCTTGTTTGGTCTCTTCATCTTGATCAGCGGCATGTTGGGGAATTTTTCCCATTGGGGAATCGGGAAATGGGTTGCTGAAATGGGACCCCTGGCTGCGGAACCCGCGTCCTACCGGGTGGGCTTCGGAGCCCTGGCGATTCTGATTTGGCTATCGATGATTGGCCTCCTGTGCCTGCAAATGCTAGGATGCCGATCGACCGGGGCGCTGCGGGAACCGGTCAGGGCACCTGGCGATGACGTTTGAAGAACTTCCAGATTATTTCCTGGTCGACCTGCCACCGGAGGCGACCTTGACGCCGACGGTGGTGTCGGAGGCCTGTGAAACCTTAAAACGGAATCGGCGCCGCTATCTGCTGGAGCGTCCGTCCGAATCACTGCTTCGAACGCTGGGGTTGGTGGCCGAAAAGTGGTTGGATCCCGAGTATCCGATTCGACAGTTGGCGCTGGAACTGGGGGAGGCGAGATCGGGGTTTCCCCGGCACACCATCGAGCTGGGGCTGCAGAGCCTTTTTGGGGGAATGACCCCAGAGGGCCTGAATCACCTGATCCTTCAGGATTTGGGGCATGTTCGGCGCCTTGACCATCCCACCTCCGACGATGCGGAGTCTCGAAGTGGTCGGAAGAGTTTTGTTGTGGGGCCGGAACTCATTGCTCATGTGACCGGTGGATTGATCCCCAATCCGGTGATCACCAGTATCGTTTTGGGATTCCTGGCGCGCTCGGCGCAGTTCGTAAAATGCGCTCGGCGCACCTCATTTCTTCCGCGCCTCTTTGCTCACTCCGTCTACGAAACGGATCCCAAGCTGGGTGCTTGTTTGGAGGTTGCCGAGTGGCCGGGAGGTGACGCTTCTTTCGAGGAACCTCTTTTTTTGGCGGCCGATTGCGTCACCGCGATGGGGAGCGACGAGACCGTTGAACGGTTGGGACAGCAATTGCCGAAGGGGACGCGGTATATCTCCTACGGGCATCGGGTGAGTTTTGGATATGTCACCAAAGCGGGACTCGAGGACAGTAGCCCTCGGGTGCTGGCGGAACAGATCGTCGATGACATCGTGCAGTGGAATCAGAATGGATGCCTCTCGCCCCATGTGGTCTATGTGGAACGAGGCACGACCCCGAGTCCGGATCGCCTGGCCCAACTCCTTGCTGACGAACTGGAAAGACGCGAATCTCTTCAGCCCCGGGGGCCGATTTCCGAACAAGCGGCCGCCACGATCACGAACCGGCGAAGGCTTTATGAAATCCGGGCGGCCAGCAGCAAGGACACGTTGATATGGACCAGCAAGGGATCGACGGCATGGACGGTGATCTTCGACAACGAGGCGAGGTTTCAGAAAAGCTGTTTGAATCGATTTGTTTATGTGAAATCGGTGGATCGGCTCGATGACGCGCTCGGGGGGGCAGACGAGGTGTGTGGACAGATCTCGTCCGTGGGGTTGTGTGCCTCTCTCCATGAATCGCAAAAGATTGTCGAACGCCTCGCTCGCTGGGGAGTGACGCGAGTTTGTCCGATCGGGCGGATGCAGGAGCCCTCGTTTCTCTGGAGACACGATGGTCGATTGAGCCTGGGCGAATTGATGATGTGGACGGATTGGGAGCTATGAGGGTTGAGCTAAAGAAAAGATTTAAGTTTGAAGCGGCTCACCTCCTGCCGAACCTCCCGGAGGACCACAAGTGTCGCCGCTTGCACGGCCACAGCTTTTCGGTCGAAGTCGTTGTTGCGGGGGAATGTGACCCCGAACAAGGTTGGCTGATGGATTACGCGGATGTTTCAAAGGCGTTTCAGCCCCTTTGGGTGCAACTCGATCACCGATACCTTAATGAGATTCCCGGGCTTGAGAATCCGACGAGCGAGATGATTGCGAGATGGATTTGGGATCGTCTCAAACGCGACCTCCCTCTGCTTATGGAGGTTTGCATTGCCGAGACCTGCAACTCCGCATGCGTTTATCGGGGTGAAGACTAAACCGGTGATTTCGGCTTTCTCTTTGGCGGCGACCGATGATTCGAGCCAAGGGACCGGATCACCGCTAGGGTGCGTTCTGCCGCCGTCGTCAACTGCCGATTATTCCGGTAGATGACCGCAATGCTGCGATAAGGTGTCGGCTTTTCTAGCCTGCGAAAGGCAAGCCCGTTGTCGTTGGAATGGTGGCGTGCCATGTCGGGGACGAGCGAGAGTCCGATCTCTTTCCGAATGAGCGCCAGAACCGTTTCGATCTGAGCACTTTGGCAGTTGACCCGGGGTTGAAAATCGTGCTCGTGACAAAACTGAAGCGTTTGTTGACCGAGGCAATGCCCCTCTTGCATCAGAATGAACGATTGGTTTTTGATCTCGTCCCAGGAGGGACGGCGTTTTCCTGCCAGCGGGTGGGTCTTGGGAAGGGCGAGCCAGAGCGGTTCCTGGAAAAGCTCGATTCTGGATAGGTGGGGACCGGTCACCGGAAAACTCGTGATGGCCAGCTCGATTTCATTGCGGTGGATGGCTTCGACAAGCTTTTGGGTGGTGTCCTCCTTCAGGTGCGGATCGATCTTGGGGTGAATTGATTTGAGGCGTTCGATCACCTCGGGCAGGAAGTAAGGGGCGATGGTCGGGAGGGCTCCGAGGGTCAGCTTCCCTCCGGGTTCGTCATCGGATCGATGGAGTTCCATTGTTGCCAGATGCACCTCATCGAGGATCCGTGAGGCGTGGGTCAGCAGACGTTCGCCGGCGGCAGTGAGAACGGAGCGGCGCCGGAGGCGTTCGAAGAGGGGCCTGCCCAACTCTTGCTCCAGCTTGATGATCTGTTGACTGAGTGAGGCCTGCGCCACATGACAACGTTCTGCCGCCCGCGTGAAATTGCCGGTTTGTGCGACAGCTAAAAAATATTTAAGTTGATGGAGTTCCATAGCCAATACCTATGGTAACGATGGGAAACAACTATTTCCAATTCTCCGTTTTTCGACTATTTCTCTTGGGAGAGGAACCTGAACTGAAGAAGGAAATCAATTTATGACAAGCTGGTTGAAGCGATACGCGTCGGCTCTAGTGGCCGCTGGAATAGCAGCGGGAGGAACTGCGATCGAGGCGCAAGAGGTGGGGGACTTGCTTCCGCTTTTTGGTCAGCCTCTGCAGTCGGCGGTGGGGGTGCCCCGTTCCGCGTTGGAAACGCTGCAGATTGAACTCGGGCGAACCTTGTATCACGAAAAGCGATTGAGTCGCGACAACAGCATTTCCTGTAATTCCTGCCATGATACCCAGGGCTATGGGGTCGATGGAAAACAGTTTTCCGAGGGCTTTCACAAACATCTGACCGGTCGAAATTCGCCGACGAGCTTCAATGCCTTTATGCACATCGCCCAGTTTTGGGATGGGCGGGCACCGACGGTGGAAGAACAGGCCAAGGGTCCGATCCTGGCGGCGGGTGAGATGGCCATGCCTTCGGCGGAGGCGGTAGTGGCAAAACTCAATGGAATTGACGGCTACCGGGAGCTGTTCGCCGCGGCGTTTCCCAACAGCAGCCCTCCGATCACCTACGACAACGTGGGAAGGGCAATTGGCGCATACGAGCGCTTGTTTGTGACGCCGGGACGCTTCGATCAGTTGCTGGCTGGAAAGCAATCGGCCCTGAACGGGCAGGAGAAGGAGGGACTGAGAAAGTTTGCCGCCAACGGCTGCACCACCTGCCATGTGGGTCCCTTGGTGGGGGGAACGCTCTACCAAAAACTGGGTCTCGTGAAGCCTTGGCCCAATCAAAAGGACCAGGGCCGTTACGATCTCACCAAGCAGGAAACCGATCGGATGATGTTCAAGGTGCCTTCATTACGGAATATCGAGAAAACAGGTCCGTATTTTCATGACGGGTCCGCTGCGACGTTGGAGCAGGCGATCGAGATGATGGCCTGGCATCAACTGGGGCTCAAGATATCGAGCGCGGACGTTGCCGACATCAAGGCGTTTCTGGAAAGTCTTACGGGTGAACTGGATCCCCAGGTGGCGGCGGCTCCGGAATCGTTTCCAGGCCGGTAACATCGGTTGAGTTTCTTACGACCGTAGAGGGCGCTACCGGGGAGACCCGGTGGTGCCCTTTTCGTTGGTGGTGCGTTGGTGGTGTCGAGTCGCTTCCTTTTTGGCTGAGGGCATGAGAAACGGCAGGACCGTGGTCAGGCATCGGGTCAGTCTGCGGTGGAGCGGCCCCGCTTGAACCAACCGCTCGTCGCAATCT
>DEAY01000284.1 GCA_002348345.1 Verrucomicrobia bacterium UBA2970 | reverse complement strand
TCGTCACCGCGGTCGAACGTTGAGTAGTAATAGGGAGTGTAAGCCTCAAACTCGGCAGCGCAGGTATCGACCAGCCGAAAACTAGGCAGGAGTCCCAGCTCACGCCGCTGGGAAAGCAGCGCCGCTTCACTGCGACCCGTCAAAACGGATATCTGCTGATCCGAAAACCCCAGCTCCTTTGCCCGCTGGAGAAGATCGGCGTTCAATTCACTCATGTTCTGTCCCATCGACTCGCCCACGGTTTAACCACGATCCCGCCTCACCGACAAGCCTCCAATCCCTTTCGCGCCCTTTCCCTTCAAGATTTCTATCCCCGGAAACACTCGCCAACACGCGCGAGCTCGGCGCTTGTATTGTAAGCGTGGGGAGAGAAGCGGACCAAGGGGGCTCCCTGAGGGGTTTGACGCAGGGACGCCCGAATCCGGTTCCGTCTCAGGCGATGCATCAGGCCATCCATCCGACCGCGATCGTCAGCGAATGAAATGATCCCCCCGACCGCATCCTCTCCGCTCTCCCTCACGATGAGCGGGAAGCCGGCCTTCTCGATTTGCTCGCGTAATTGGGATCGACACTTGAGGATCTGCTCGCCAATGAACGGTTGCCCCCACTCTTCGAGAAGCTCAATCGCTCGCCTCAACCCCACCAATCCCACCAGATTCGCCGTGCCCGGTTCAAAACGGGCGGCTCCCGAAATAAGCTCGATTCGCTTCTGTGCGAGGAATCCCGGACACCGGACGTTCTGCCATCCCCATGCCGTGACGCGCAACCGCTCCACCCACTTCCGCCGGACAAAGAGGACCCCTGCATGACAGGGGCCCAACATCCACTTATGGGCGTCAGCTGCCATAAAATCAACGGCCTCCAGGCTCATTGAGAAGGCACCTAGAGATTGAATTCCATCCAGGCAAAAGGCGATGTTTCGTTCCCTCAAGGCGCCGCCCACCTCATCCAAATCGAGCCGGAACCCAGTCAAATAGTGGCACGAAGCCAAGGCCACCAAGCGAGTTCGCGAATCAACTTCCCGTAGGACGTCGTCGACCGTAATCCTCCCCAGTTTCTCCGGTTGAATGCTCCTCAGTTCAACCCCTTGATCCGTCAAGGCAAGCCAAGGATAAACATTGGAGGGATAGTCGTCTTGGTAGAACACCATGTTGTCTCCCGCCTCAAACGGAAACCCGGCCGAGACCACGCTCAAGGCGTTGCTGGTCGAACCCAACAAGGCGATCTCCTCAAGGTCGACCTTCAAAAATCGGGCCAATGCCATTCGGGTTGAGTTCAGGAGATCACCCGCCACCGACTCCTGGTCATCCGACGTGGCACCGGCCAAGTAGGCCGCCATCGCTTCTTGAACACAAGCGGGCAAGGGACAGATGCCAGCGTTTGCCAGATAGACTTGATCTTTAGCGACCGGAAAGGCGCGGACGCGACGGTCCTCATTGGCCAATAAGTCGAGGAGGGGGGAATCCAAAACGCGGCACCTTTTGCTTCGTCCTAAAAGTCGGACAGATTATTGATCCGATCAAAATAGGCCCCGTAAAAGCGGAGAATGTAAATCGCCAGATAAGCGACAATTCCAAAATAAATCAGCTTGGGTAGCCAAGAACTAAACAGTCTCAGCTTGGCGAACCCTTCGTCCTGATAGTGCCTTTGAAGGCGCTTCAGATTCTCGTCGAGTCGCCCACTGACTTCACCACTAGAGTAAAGGCTCACAAAGACATCGGGAAAAAATCGAGACCCCTCCAAGAGTTCGCCCGGAGTTCGCCCGGCTTCAATTTGCGCGATGTAAGGCCCCACTTCTCGCTGAATCGCGGGAGACCCACTTGCATCCGCGGCGTGTTGCCAAGCGCGGGCCATATGGGTTCCGGCAGCCAGCAATGCCTCCAGAGAGAGTGTTAATCGAGCGATCCCCAACGACTTCTGGGCCCGACCCGCAAACGGGATCAAATTCACCATTCTCTCCAGGACCGATCTCATGGCAAATCCGTGGCGCCCCTGTGCAAGGTAGTATCCCAGGAAGAGGATGACATAAAGCGGGACGAGAATGGTCAACACCTTTTGAAGGTAACGTCCACCATCTCCCGTCAGGAACCACTGGGGAAAAGGGGCCAGAAGGATCGCGGCATGGACAACAAACAAAGGATAGGTTAGCTGACGAATAACCGATCTCACGGCTTCCGCCCGCTGACGGTAGAATTCAGCGAGCGTCGCGAAACAGGTGTCCAAACGCCCGCTTCGCTCCCCCGCCTGAAAAAGGGCCCGATCAAACGGCGGCATCCATCCACCAATTGAAGCCGAGGCCTCGGAGAAGGTCTCCCCCGCCTCGAGGCGATCGATCAAACGACCAATGGGTGCTTGATAGACCTGCCTCCCACGCCCACGCCCCAGAGACTCCAAGCCCTGCAACAGACTTAACCCCGCCTCGGTGAGCGTCGCGAGTTGACGGTAGAACTCGGCCCGTTGCTCAAGTTGTCGTGGCGTGACGACCATGTTTCGCAGCCACGAGATTCATCCCGATCAACCGATCGCTGAATCAAGAGCCTCTTTGAGCACCGACTTGCTCTTCATTCCGATGTGCTGTTCTTGAACCTGACCGTCCTTGAAGATGAGCAAGGTCGGAATCGACTGGATCCCGTATTGAACCGACAACTGCTGGTCATGGTCGATGTTCACCTTTCCCACTTTCAGCTTCGCGCCGTATTCCTGGGCCAATTCATCGAGAACCGGAGCCAGCATTTTGCAGGGTCCGCACCATTCGGCCCAGAAATCGA
>DEAY01000103.1 GCA_002348345.1 Verrucomicrobia bacterium UBA2970 | reverse complement strand
AATCCCTCGAAGGTGATGCTGGTGTATTGAATGTTCTCCCCGGTGAGTCCCGCTCCTTTCTTGACGGCGCGTTCGATCGTGTCTTTTGGGACGGAATTCTTTCGGGCAGACTCCATCGCAGCCGCCAGTCGGGCGTTGAGATCTGGGTCGGCACCCCCTGCTTTGGCCGCGACCTGGATTTCCTTCACCATTTTGTTGACGAGTTGCCCCTTCTTGTGGGCGTTGATCTCTCGCCACTTCTGTTTCCATTGAGCTCCCATGTCCGGGGCATGATAGGAATCGGATTCGGGCAGTCAAATCGGATTGCATCCACCCCGGTCAAGCCGCCGAGGTGGGGCTGATCGGTCGACCGAGTTGCCGGTGTTGGGAGGGACCCGAAAGGGACGCCGTGTTGACTTTCCCTTCGGGCTTGAACAAGGTTCAGTTGATGATCCGATTAATCCTGTGTGGTTGGCTTGCCCTGGGATGTCAGCTTTTGGGAGCGGGGGCGGGAACGCGGCCGAATATCATCTACTTTATGGCAGATGACCTCGGTTATGGTGATGTACGATGTTTTGGCGGCGCACGGTGTCAGATCAAGACGGAACACTTTGACCGGTTAGCCCGAGAGGGAATGCGATTCACGGATGCGCAAGCCGTGGCGTCGGTGTGCGTCCCCTCTCGAAAAGCAATCATGACAGGGCGCTACGCGTGGCGGTTCGGTCCCAGTGAGCCGGGTGGTCCGTGGGGCTACCTCGGTCTACAGTTCCCGACCGATACGTATACCCTAGGGGATCTGATGCAATCGGCGGGTTATGAGACGGCCTATATCGGCAAGTGGCACCTGGGGACGGCAATGGTGACCCACGACGGCAAAGTGCAGGGGCTCAAGAACGTCGACTACACCCAACCCCTCAAGGCGGGGCCGGTTCATTACGGGTTCGACTACAGCTTCATCCTCCCAGGGTCACTGGATATGTATCCATACGTTTTTGTTCGCAACAATCATTTTGTCGGGAACGTGAACCGGCAGCGAGGTTGGAGTGCCTTCAATCGGGTGGGGCCGGCTGAGGAAACGTTTGAGGATAATGAGGTGTTGGATACGTTCTCGCGGGAAGTCGAAACCTATCTAGAGAGACAAGCCAAGCGCGCGCGGGAAGGGCAACCGTTTTTTCTTTATTTTGCTCTGACCGCGCCTCACACACCGACCAGCCCGCATCCTCGTTGGCAGGGGAAAAGCGATTTGGGGAAGTATGGCGATTTTGTGATGGAAGTGGATGATTGCCTGGGGAGGGTGATGCAGGCATTGGATCAACACGGACTCACCGAGCAGACGCTGGTTATCGCCACCTCTGATCATGGGGCGGCTTCCTATGCGGGGAACATTGAGAAGGCAACCTTTGCTCAGTATCGCTCGATGCAGGCTCTCGGTCACTACTCCAGCGGCATCTATCGCGGGTTTAAGTTTTCGGTCTACGAAGGCGGTCGGCGAGTTCCCTTTGTGGTTCGATGGCCCGATGTCATCGCCAAAGGGAGTGTGTGTGATCAATTGATTGGCCTCCAGGACGTCTTTGCGACCTTTGCCCAGGTTGCAGGTCAGGCTCTTGAGGAGGATCAGGGGGTTGATTCGGTGAGTTTGTTACCCTTGTTCACGGATCCGAATGGGGCCTCAGGGCGCGAGACGATGATCCAGTCCTCGGTGCGGAGCTGGGCGATTCGGGAGGGGCACTGGAAACTCTGCCTCTGCCCGGGAAGCGGGTGTCCCGGGACGCATGGGAACGTGCCTCCCCAAGAGGAGGCCTACCGGGAAGCGATTGAGGCCTTTGGCAAAAGTCCGGCACGCGAAGACTTGCTTCGGGCTCCCTTTGTTCAACTCTTTAACCTGGCGGTGGATCCGACGGAATCGATGAACCTGGCCTCTCGTCATCCCGACCGAGTGGCAGCCATGATCAAGATTTTTGACGATCAGTGGGCGGCGGGTCGGAGTACGCCGGGTGCTCCTCAAGAAAACGATCGTCAGAATCTCAATTATCTCGGAGGTGTTCCGGAATTCGTCCGCCCCCGCTGAGCCAACGCGCAGGGGAGATTCGGGGCTGAAACGGTGATCTCGGGAGTCGACATGGGGACCCTGAAGTCCCATGCTTTCGGAACATGACTCGTCGCAGGATCAGTCACACGTTTGCGATGCTGGGTCCGGGAATCATGTTGGCTGCGACCGGTGTTGGTGCCGGAGATCTGGCGGGGGGGGCTTTTGCAGGCATGCACCTTGGCGTTGCGGTCTTGTGGGCGGTCTTGTTCGGAGCGGCCTTCAAGTTTGTCATCACCGAGGGCCTTGCACGATGGCAATTGGCAACGGGAACCACGTTTTTGGAGGGAGCCGTTCGGCACCTCGGAAAGGGGGTTCAATGGGGTTTCCTGTTGTATTTGCTGGTTTGGTCGTTTGGGGTGGGCAGTTCGTTGATCAGCGCCTGTGGGGTGGCCTCCCATGCGCTGGTTCCGATCTTTTCAGACGCAGTCCACGGCAAGTTCGCCTTCGGATTCGCTCACTCTCTGGCAGGGGCACTGTTGGTTTGGTATGGAACGTATCGGTTTATAGAGCGATTCTTGGGTATTCTGGTAGGTCTGATGGTCCTGGTGGTCATTGGAACCGCCCTATTGGTTGGTGGGGATCTCATGGCCATCCTCAAGGGGACCTTCTTGCCCCGGGTGCCGGATAAACCCGAGGCCACGGCATGGACGCTCGCACTCATGGGGGGCGTCGGGGGAACGCTCACTGTCCTGTGTTACGGCTATTGGATTCGTGAGAGCGGGCGGCAATCCATCGCTGATCTCTCGCAGTGTCGGTGGGATTTGGCAATCAGTTACGGGGTGATGGCCCTATTTGGCATCTCGATGGTGATGATTGCGGATGGGATGACGCTCAGCGGGAAAGGGGCGACCCTGGTGGTTGATCTGGCGGAGCGTTTGGGAGAGCAGGTGGGTTCCGGCGGGCGTCTATTGTTCCTGGTCGGGGCATGGGCGGCGGTCTTTAGTTCGCTGGTCGGGGTTTGGCAGGCGGTTCCTTATCTTTTCGCTGATTTTTGGAACCTCTTCCGAGGACGACGGCAAGCTCAAGACCAATCGCGATGCTCCGTTGCGGTAAATACCAGGGGACGGAGCTATCGAGGCTATCTCCTAGCCATCAGCTTGGTGCCACTGCTGGGACTGCCATTTGACTTTCAACTCGTCCAAAAGCTCAATTCGGTGTTTGGGGCGCTCGTTATGCCGATGTTGGCCATTTCGCTTCTCGTATTAAATGGAAGAGCGGGGTGGATCGGCGATCGCTCGCGGAACGGTTGGCTGGCGACAGTCGCCTTGTGTCTCGTGCTAGTGATTTTCTTTTGGATTGGGCTCCCCAGGCTTAGGACCGCGTTTTAAGGAGCGTCGGGCTTCCATTCGGTGATCCGCCGGGGATCGCCCTCAAACCCCAACTCGGCAAAGCCGCCGCCCACGCAGGCCCCTCCGATGGTGGTCGGGTCGGGTTCATCGGAAAGAAGGCTGGAATCGGTGACGTTGAGCTCGGATCGATCCTGAGGTAGGTAGCCGAGACGGGTGGCGTTCTGATTGTCGAAGAAAGGCTCGGGATTGTTCGATGTGCCGTAGACCACCTGGTAGCCGAGTCGGGGTGTCCTCAGGCCAATGCCGATCAGCTGGGCGAGGTCTTGAGCACTAATCCATGTATGGAGGCGTCGTTCGTCCTTCACCCCTTCGCCCACAAATCCGATCCGAATGCTCATCACGTTGAGGCCGTACTTGTCGGCGAAAAATGCTCCCACTGATTCACCGAATGCCTTTGAAAGACCATATTGACTGTCAGGCCGATGGGGGGTTTGGTGGTCGATGGTGTCCCCGCGGCGAAGGAACCCGACGGCGTGGTGGCTACTTGCATAGACCACGTGAGTCACCCCGGAGGCATGCGCTGCTTGGAAGATGTGGTAGGTCCCGATGATATTGGGCCCGAGCACCTCGGGAAAGCCGTAGCCGGCCCCAACCTTGCCTCCGAGGTGAATCACGCCATCGACCTCGCCGCACAAGCAGGTGAGGTTGTCAAGGTCGCCCAGATCGCAGGCCACAAATCGTTCGTTGGGTGCCAAGTCCGCGACCGGATGAAGGTCGGACAGGAGGACGGTTTGATAGCGCTCGGCAAGGATGGGGCGGAGGGCGCTGCCGACAATCCCTGCTGCCCCGGTGACAAGAATTCGGTTTGCCATGGGGTGGGATGGTTTAGGGGCGCGTCAGAGTGGCTTTCCACCCATGGTAGAGGGCCTCGAGTTCGGAGACCTTTTCGGGATAGGTGTTTGCCAAGTTGCTTCGTTCACGGTGATCGTAGGCGAGGTTGATGAGAAACCGTTGATCGTTTTCGGTCAGAGGGCCCTTGTTGCTCGGATCCCGGGGATTACCAATGAGTTTCCAAGCCCCGGACCGCACGGCCCATTGGGGGCGCTGCCGACTTCCGGTTTCCCAGAAAAACCTGGCGTGCCGGTCCGGCGCCGTGGCGGAGCGAAGAATGGGAACCAGAGATCTTCCGTCGATCGAATGGCTTGGGGGATTGAGATCACAGAGTTCGGCAATCGTTGGCAACCAATCGATGGCGGATGCAAATTGTCCGCGGACCTGTCCCTCGGGAAGATGCCCGGGCCAACTGATGATGGCGGGAACGCGAATGCCGCCTTCAAAGAGGCTGAATTTTGCCCCCCGGTAGGGACCGGAGTTTCCTCCTGCGCCAAAGGTTCGCTCCTCCATTGAATGGCCATGGTCTGATTGGAAGATCACGATGGTGTCTCGGCTCAAACCGGATGCTTCGACGATGGATAGCAATTGGCCGATGATTTCGTCCATCGTGGACACAAAGGCAGCATACATTCGGCGAGGAGCCGGAAGGTCTCGATAGACCCGTCGCCACTTCTCCAGGCCCTGAAGCGGATAGTGCGGCACATTGATAGCCCAGTAGATGAAGAATGGGTCGTCTCGGTGTCGCGAAATAAAGGATTCGGACTCCTCGATCATCAACTCCGGAAAGTAACGGCCGTCCTCCCAGATCTCCTTTCCATTTCGCCACAAATCATGCCGATTGGGTCCGTTCCAGTAGAAAAAGTGCGACCAATTGTCGATACAACCGCCCATATGGCCGAAGGATTCATCGAATCCTTGCCCATTGGGCATGGTATCGGGCGTGTAGCCAAGGTGCCATTTTCCGATATGACCGGTGCGATATCCCGCATGGCGCATGAATTCTGCCACGGTGACCTGTTCAGAAGGCATGCCCGACCGACCCTTCTCGGAGCCAACATTGCCCGGAACGCCGGCATTTTGGGGATAACGCCCGGTAAGAACCGCTGCTCGCGAGGGGGAGCAGACCGGTGCAGCCGCATAGAACTGGGTGAATCGAACGCCGCGAGCAGCGAGACCGTCGAGATGCGGGGTCTTGAGGTCGGTTGCCCCGTAGCAGTTGAGGTCGATGGATCCTTGATCATCGGTGTAAATCAGAATCACGTTGGGTTTCCGGTCAGCGCCGATGCCTTCCAGCAGGCAGAATCCAAAGGCCACCACGAAAACAAAAAGCCTCGTGAGAGAATCCAACGATTTTGATCGAGCCCGGAGCACAGGGTACATGACCGAATTCTCATCGATCCATGGGACGGGAGCAATCGGAATCCGCTCTCTTTAATGGTCCCTCCCCTACGCATCAAGGCAGTGGAACAAGGTTTTCAAGGGATCAGGAGACCACCCAACCGATTTCCCTCCCATGGATGCCCTGATGCCTGATCGGCAAAAAGAAAGATCTGAATCAGCTGAATCGAGTGAACGCAATGATCCCTGGAGTCGGGTTCCGATGAATCGGACCTCAGTATGGTTGCCTTGCCGATTTCTGCGTAGGTGATGAAGGGATTGCCGTATTAAAGCGTTCTTAAAAACCGATTAATTTGAGTTAAATGATAAATAAAATGAACAGTTATCTCCTGTTGTTTTGATTTTTTGATTTTAAAACGCCAATTTTGATTTAAATTAATATACTTATAAACTTTAAAAAACTATATTTATAATCGGGTCAGTATTTCCGTGACTCAAGGCGGGAGAATGCCAATGGGAATTGGAGATTCGCGAACGGTGACGTTTGTCCGAGTGAGACTGAGACGGGCGTTGGGATATTAACAAAAACGGAGGCCCAACACGCTGGGCCTCCGTTCGAGCGATTCTTTGTGACAAGGTCCCGGATTATCGAGCGATGTAGAACTTGGCGTCGCCGGAAGGATCGATGGTGAACGGGGAAGTGGCTCCGGACACATCGGCATACGTCCCGTCAATTGTGTCGGACGATTGCAAGCGCCCTGTGAACTCAATCGTGATGGTGCCATCGGTCGCGAGGCTGATGCCGCTGATGGCTCCAGGTTGCTGGCCTGGAATTGGCGGCAGCACGATCGGAGGCAGGCCTGGGATGGTCGGCAAGGTCGGTGCTTCGACAGTCGGCGGTTCCGGGGCGGGTTGGACCCTGGCGGGAACAAAAGCAAGGTAATTGAGCACGGTGGTTTGGTTGATACGATTCTCGCGTTCCGTTCCAATGGTGAGCCGAAGGGTTTGCTTGCCGCTCAACGAGAGGGTGGCCTTCTGGCCGGATGCATTGAGTAGTGGCACGAATCGATAGTTCACCTCCATCCCCATATTGGGAACATGGAAGTGACCCAACGGCTTCGTTGTCTGGTCGAGTTTGGCAGGGTCGCTGGTGACCCGAGACAGCTCGATGGAGACCGAGGCCCTTGCTGCTGCTCTCAGGTAGACCTGGTAGTCCCCCTCAGCGAAGGTTCGGGTGTAGTTGAGCCACTCACCGCCTTCGATGTTGGTGACTTGGAACTCGGGGAGTTCGAGGGCGGAATACTGCGCCCTGATGGTATCGTTGACTACGGGGTCAGGACCGCTGAATTGTTCGGCCGATCCTGTTTCCGAGTCTCCTGCTTGGGTGGCGACTGGATCGAAGGAGCGGTAAATGGCTAATTCCTCGGGGCCGGCTGAGGTATCGTAGTCGAAAAAATCAACCTCGGGCTCGCCTTCCCGGTCGAGGTAGCCCTTGTCCGCGTTGACACTGCTCCCTGAGGGGCGGAAACCGGAAGGCGAAGGATCCTCGAGGAATTTTCCTCTATCGAAGTTGTAGTCCTCGGCTTCGATGATTTTGACCTCGTCCGAGGCGAGAAACTCTTCAGAAAAGGTGTCAAAGGTCCATTCGGTGAGGGCCACGGTCCCGTTGGCTTCAGTGACCTCGATACGGGCGTCATAAACGGTATTGGGTTCGAGGGTCGCCGACCGGACCATGAGATCGGAGCCCTCGGGCGTCATGGTGCTCTGGGCGCTGATGTCGCGGCCATTGAGAATTAACCTGACTTGGCCGCCGGTCACCGGGGTGGCTCCCAGTGTCGAGACGCGGAATTCGATCCCTTTTTCGGCCGGGTGGTAGGCGGTCCGATTCAGGGGCTCAAGGCTGAGGATGTGGGGCCAGCCTTCGATTCCACGGAAAGCCCCCGGGGCTGGGATCCGATTGTCCTCGGCTGCCGCGAAGAAATTATCGAATGTGGTATCCGCGATTCCTTCAACGGGGTCGGTGGCGTTGCCCCCGCGGTAATAATTAAACAGCCCAAGGACCCCGGAGGCGTAGAGATCGTTGGTTCCCCAGTAGGTCGTCAGGGGTGAGGTGAGATCGTTGAGGTCGTAGACCCAGGCGGTGAAGATGTCCCCCTTGGCTTCCATCAAAATCCGATAGCGCCGACCCGGTTCGAAACTCAGGTTGGCCGCGCCGATGGTTCCCTGATCCGCTTCACCGGTGACAATGTTGAACTGAATCTGCCCCCGGCCCCCCGATCCATGCTGGGCATTATAGTTGAGGACGTAGCCCTCGGTCTGGCCCAGTCCGATGTTGCCGGCCCGAAACGTGAAGCCGAAGGCCTGGTTGACGTCGTTATTCCAGCCCACGATGTCCACGCCGGCGACGAAATCGGAATAGGACTCTTTCCGAAAGGCGAATCCTCTTGCCGGACCGGCAGCGGGAACCTGAGGGGCCGGGCTCTCAATCCGGTAGGATTGGTCGCCTTCCGCCTCATTGGGAAAGGAAAACTTTGCTGGTGCTCCCACGACGGTAAGTGGACTGAATTCTGTCCAAGCGTCTGGATTCCCGTCGTTAAAGTCGTCGAATTGCCCCCAGGCCATCGTCGAGCTGGCGATCAGAAGAGCAAGAAGACCGGTTTTTCCTGGCTTGGGTGGAAATGGCTTAATCATGACGGTGAAGATCATGGTAAAGATTCCTGGAATAAAGGATTAAAACGGGAAATTGTGTCACAAACAGGCGACGATCCCATGATCGCATGGTCGGGTGAAACTCACTTGACCGAATGACGCCGCTCCCGAAAAGTGGGGCATGCCCCGAAAGCTGAGTGCCATTGCCCCCGATTGGTGGGATTACACCACCCTTGAGAACGATTTGGTCAGGGAGGCGTCCGAGTTGACTCCGGCCAAGATGAAAAGTCTCTCGCGACCGGGGTTCCAGGTGAAGTTTTATGATACTCTGGAAGACTTTTACCTGGCAGAGGCGCTTGAGTATATTGACGCTTGGCAACAATCGACTGCGGACAATCCCGTCGGTATCTGTGGACCGATTGGCCCGACGGAACAACTTCCCCTGGTTGCGCGACTGGTCAATGAGTTGGGGCTTGATGTCCGATCAGGCCATTTTTGGGGCATGGATGAGTGGTATCATGAGGGCCGCGAAGTGGAACCGGACCATCCCTTGTCCTTCGAGAGAGCTGATCGGGATCTCTGTTTTCGCCGGATTCGGAAGAGGCTTCGGATGCCGGACGCTCAACTTCATTTTCCCAAGTCCGATGTGAAACCCTATCGTGAGTCCTGGGAAGGGGTGCGTTGCGCGGTGATGCAGGGAGGACAGGGGGATGTGAAACATTGGGCCTTCAATGATCCGCTTCCTCGTCGCGGGCGTTACCGGCATGAGCCTCCTCCTCCCTCGGTTTACCGCCAATTGGGGACTCGAGTCGTCGACCTGCATCCCCTCACCATCGCCCAAAATGCCCGGACCTCGGGGGGAGGCAATATTTCAATGGTACCGACCCAGGCGGTGACTGTGGGGCCCGTGGAGACTTGGAAAGCCGAGAAGGTCTCAATTTGGCACGCGGGGACTCACGACAACCCGTTCGGCCAGCGGTTGACCACCCTGATGATCGGGAAAAAGGTGATCGATTCCTCCGTGCCGATGTCGCTCTTGGGCGAGCATCCCAACGTACAGTTCAATTTTTACCGCGGGGGGATTGGATCTTGCACGGTGGAAATGCATTGATTGGCTGTGCGGTTTGCCTGACTTGATTGAATCGGGGAAGCGGGGTATACGTGCGGAGTCATGTCCACTCCAAGAATCCTGGTCATTGAAGACGAGGATCTGCAGTACGAAATCTATGAGGACTCCCTGGCGGAGTTTGAACTCGCCCGCGCCACGAGTGGCAGTGAGGCGCTTAAGATGATCTCCCAGACGGTGCCGGACTTAATCCTTCTTGATCATATTCTTGATTCCGGGGAGGAAGGGTTATCGTTCTTAGCGGACTACAAGCAACTGCTGCCTCACGTCCCGGTCGTGGTGGTATCCGGCGCACTGGAGGTTCACGATCAGATGAGTGCCTTGCAGGGACCGCGTCGAGCGCATTATTGCCTGACCAAGCCGGTCGATGTCGAGGCCTTGCGGGCGGTCATCCTGACGGCGATCGGGGAATGCGGCGAAACCGAAGTGGTCAAGCAGTTCGAATCGTTGGAGCGTTCGAAGCGATCCGACATTGAAACGCTATTGAGCCGTTCGACCGATCGGTTGAGTCGGCAGAACCAAATCAAGGAGCAACTTGATGAGACTCGTGAACGTCCCAACATCTCGGCTTTGGCGCGCGAATTCAGGGTCGCGCGTCGAACCATCATTCGTGACTTGCGTGAGATGATTCGACGCGGGCAGTTGGATCCGGCGATTTATCCGAAATGGGAATCTGAAGACCCTGCAGGTGGGGCCTAATGGAAGAACAAGCGATGAGGTTGCTCTGCGTTCACGCGCACTTCGATGACTACGAGTTTGTTGCCGCGGGCACATTCGATCGATTCCGAGAACGATGGGGATCGTCGCTGGAGACTCGGTTAATCGTTTGTACCGATGGAGCGGCGGGGCATCATCAATTGGGATGGTCGGAAACGAGGGAGCGTCGATGGCAGGAGCAGCAGGCTTCCGCAGCATTGGGAGGCTACCAAGTCGAGCGATTGGTGCTTCCGGATGGCCGTCTGCGGCCGGAGGCGAATCCGATCGTGGATCGGCCCTTTCTGGCGGCATTGTGGTCGCGGATTCGAGCCTTTGAGCCGGACTATCTTTTTTGCCCGCCGATTCCCCGGGATCCATTGGCCGGAATCCATGTCGACCACGTCGCGGTTGCCTCGGCCGTGCGACAGGTCGCCTACATGATCAATGTGCCGCATGCCTATTCGGATCTCTATCCAGAGCTCGGTGGGGAACCGAGGCCTTGCCGGGTCCCAGTGATTCTCAATACTTATGATGGCTACATGGTGGGGTCGAACATGTTGGATTTCGCTGTCGACATCGAGGGTTCGTTCGATTTGATCGCACGGATGACCTGGTGTCATCAATCCCAGGTTTGTGAATGGTTGCCTTGGGTGGGACGGCACCGGATGCCGACTCCGGGGTCATTGGACGAGTGGCGGGAGGTCTTGCGCCAACGCTATCGCCGGCAAAGCCGGGAACTCGGCATTTCGGAGTCTGTAGCAGCGGAAGCCTTCATGGTGACGTCCTGGGGGGAGGTTCCCTCTCGAGCCCAGCTAGAAAACGATTTTCCGCCACTCATCCCTGAGATCTCCACGTTTTCCAATCTGGAAAGACGTCTCTCCCTCGACTAAGAACGTTGAATCAGTTCGACTTCGTAGCCTTCGGGGGCGTCGACGAAGGCGAATCCGCCGCTTCCGTCATCCTTCATCGTGGGACCATCAGAGAATTCAAGGCCGAGGGATTGGAGATGCTTCCCGAATGCCTCGAGCGAATCAACGATGAACGCCAGATGCGTGAGGTCTTCTTGAACCGCCACCGGGCCGCTATTGGGGAAGTAGCAGAGTTCAATCAGCTCGTCGCTCTCTGGAGCCTTGAGAAAGGCGAGTTCGGAGCCACGAGGTGACTTGTGGCGCCGGACTTCTTCAAGCCCGAGAACCTCACGATAAAACTGGACGGATCGTTCCAAGTCATTCACGCGGTATCGGGTGTGATCGAGGCGTCGAACAATGCTCATGCCGAGAGCGTAGGCAGTCCCAGCAATCCGGGCAATGTTATGTTTTCGATTTGTCCCACGGGCTCGTTGGCATGGGACGGAGAGGTTAGTCGATGGGCCGCGAGGTTCTTTCCTGAAGCCAAATGATATCCTCATTCCCGGGTGAATTGACCCAACCCGAATCCAGTACATGGGGAAGCCAGCTTCCTTTGACAAGGGCAGGATTGGTGTCGGGATGTCGCCAACGCTTGGTTTCGGCGTGTCCATCGGCAAAGGAAAGCGTCCCCGATCCATTGTGGTAGCTCCCGGGAAGATCAGAGTATTCCGCCTGTTCGGGATAATCCGGGTAGCCTTTCATTCGAAACCAAACATTTCCAAGATTGATGATGTCTTCGCGAACATCCATAAACACGAACGTCTGAGAGGGACCTACGTATCCAAATTCGCTGCCCTTGACGAACATCCGATAGCCGTCGGGGTCGACGCGTTGGTTGGTGCCCCAACCGCCACAGTGAAGACTCATGGACATCGAACGGACGCGGTTGACCAGTTTGCCGTCCACTTGAACCTTGCTCTTGTCGCCCGGGCACTTGAAGACCCCCTCGCTGTTCAGGTAGGGCCACAAGACGCTTCGATGGATATCATGAGTGACGTCCCAATTCGATCGGTTCTCCGGCATGAAGTTCATGAGGCCGTTGACCCATGCCGGGGCAACGGGCGGGAATCGGCTTGGAAACCTGGCTTCTCTTGGGTCGCTTGCAGCAGGAATGAGATCCTCGTTGTCATCGGTGTACATGACCCAGGCCTGCGCGAGTTGGCGAAGATTGTTAAAGCATGCCACACCCTGTGCTTTGGCCTTCACGCGACCCAGCGTCGGGAGGAGAAGGCTGGCGAGGATCGCAATGATCGCGATGACGACCAAGAGTTCGATAAGGGTGAACCCGCGGCGCTTATGTGAAGGATGATTCACGCTGAGAAGCTCCAGGTAACACACCATTTAGCTCTGTCCATCGGGATGGGAGTTTAGGGTAAAACCGAGGCATGACAGAACAAAAAATGCCGATGAGCGTCCCTTTTCATTTTCGGCGCGGAATCGACAGGGTGCTTGAGCCTCGCGCCGGGGTAGACCGAATTCTCGTTGCCATCATCGAGGGAGCCTTTACGCTCTTTGAGCGGCTTGGTGAACCTTTTCAGGTAGGCCCGATTTGGGGCGGACGGATGAGAGTCGGCCGGTATCAAAGGTTTCATGCAACCAGCAGGAGAGCAAATCCCCGTCAGCGTGAACCGTGTGGTGATGCCTTGCAATCTGCAAGCGGCGCGGGAGGTCTGCCTGAGCGTCAAGGAGATTCTCTCGAATCACGGGTTATCGGAAATCGAGTTGCGGAACTGGGAGTTGATCCTGGCCGAAAGCATCAACAATGCGGTGGACCACGTGGAGAAGAGAGACTGTGACACGCCGTTGGAGGTCGAGGTCAAACTGACGGCAAACGACGTGACCGTTGAGGTTCATGACCATACCCGGGGGTTTGATTGGCCAACTGAGGTTCGGCTTCCCGACGTTGATTCGGAGGGGGGGCGGGGGATCTTCTTGATTCAGAACCTGACCGATTCTGTTGACTACCGGAAAGGGCGCCACGGGAACACGCTGGTGATGCGACGGGCTTCGAGAAATATCGTGTTCCCAGCGGCAGCGGGGGGGGCTCAAGCCGGGAAAACTGAGTTGAACGGGGAAGCCCTTCGATCGTTGACTGAGGGATTGGAGGGAACGTTGGATGCCATGACCGAGGAGTTATCCTCTTGTTATGAGAGCTTGTCCGCCATTTTTCGTTTCTCCGCCGAATTGGGCCAATCCCAAAAAACGGAAGATTTTGCCAAGCGACTGCTCAACCACGTTCTCGAAATCGCCGAGGCCGATTGGTTTGTGTTCCGACAGTATTTTCGAGACCGACGGCGTCTGGTGCTCTTGTCGGCAAGTGATGCTTCCTTGAGGCTTCCCGATCTGGACGTGGGGGATCAGGGGGAGGGGGACGGGATTGAGCTGCGGTCAGTGAATAGTCGACAAGATGAATGGATTAGTCCTGGTGAGGAGGGTTCGGATAACGAGCCCCTACACGCTGTCGTGCAGGATGCCTTTGTCATCGTCCACCCCATCTTTCTCAATGAAGAGCTTCCCGGGGTATTGACCGTCGGGCGTGGCCGGTCAGCGGGTCCCTTCAAGGCTGCGCAGATCAGCTTTATCAACACTTTTGCCCAGTTTTTGGCGATCCAAATCGCGAATGCGAGTTACCAGCAAGAACGCATCTCCAAGGAGATTCTCACTCGTGAGTTGGAGATCGCGATCAATATTCAGCGCTCGTTGCTGCCCACGGAACTGCCGGGTCTCGGCGGATTTCAATTAGCGGCATCCTGCGATTCGGCGGGGGAGGTAGGAGGGGATTTCTATGACGTCATCAGTCTGGAGGACGGCTGCCTTGCATTGGTGATTGCTGACGTCATGGGCAAGGGCATTCCCGCCGCGTTGTTTGCCGCGAAACTTCGCAGTTTGTTCCGGGCAATGCCCGAGCGGGCGCAGAGACCCGGCCAACTCATGACCTCGGTGAATCAGATCCTCTACGAGGAATTGTCGAGCGTGGACATGTTTATCACCTCTCAACTCGTCTATATTGATCCCTCGGAACGGGTGCTCAAGGTGGCGAGTGCGGGGCACTGCCCCGCCTTGATTGCATCGGCCGATTGGGCAAAGGTTTGTTCGGTTTGTCCGGAGGGGATGCCGTTGGGGGTGCTGCACGAGGCAGATTATGAGGAGGCTGAGGTTGGTTTGGGGAATTCTCCGATCATACTCATTTACACCGACGGCATTACGGAAGCGGTCAACCCAAGGAATGAACAATTCGGGAACGAGGCCTTGGTCTAGTGGCTTTTGTCGAAGGGAGCGGAGCGGTGGGGTGCCGCAGCCCTCAAGACCGACTTGTTGGCGACCGTCTCAGCGTTTCAGGGCGAGGCGGATCCGCGGGATGACA
>DEAY01000148.1:6495-7889 GCA_002348345.1 Verrucomicrobia bacterium UBA2970 | reverse complement strand
CGGAGGGCTCGGCAACCGGCCCACCGGAAACGTCGAGGCTTCCAAAAAACTTTCAGACTTAATCTTCCCTTAAGGTCCCTGGTGATAGGGTTGAGCGATGAAAACGACGAAGGCAGCAACATGGTGGTTACTGGGAATCGTTTTTATGACTCAGCTGGGTTAGTCACAAGAGGGGGAGCTCGGAGGAGGGGGTGCTGGGCCTGCCATTTTGGGAATCCGTCCCCCCGACGCCACCGGCCGGATCTGGATCGATCTCCGCGCCAGCCCGGGCTCATCTTGGGTCCTGGAAGTGACCAGCGATTTGTTGAGCTGGTCCGATCTGGCGACTGTCGAGCTTGACGTAGAAGTCTTTTGACGGGCGGAACGGAGGGGCTTGATCGAATCGAACCGAACGACCCGGACGGTGACCGGGCCCGTCTCCATCGGAGACGCCGGCTCGGGATCACCGTCCGGGCTCCTGGATGGCTTTCCGGTCTACGGTCTGGAAGAAAATGGGATGGAGATCACCAATGCGGATCTCGATGCGTTTCACGGTCATTTCGGCCCGACCAATCAGTTTCCGACGGGGATCTATCATTACCACTTCACCGACGAGGATCCCTACCTGAACGGTTCGGGTTACTACGGGGAGAAAGGCTGGGTTACCCAATGAAGGCTTTTAAGGTTCAACGATTTCGAATTGGATACGATTGGGGAAACTATCATGGCGAACGGATCGAATGGCACCCTTCGGGCCGAGTGGCCGCTCGGTTCCGCTATCATCAGGGGGCGGAACTGGGGCTCCAGCGGGTATGGGATCTGTCCGGCAATCTCCAGGCCAATTATGTGACTCGGGACGGACGACGATACGGGCTGGTGGGCGTCAAACCCTGCGTCTGGGTCCCAAACCTGGGCGAGGCACTGAGAGAGGAGCCTAAGGTCTCGGTGACCCCCTCGCCCAAGACCGCTCAACGGGAGGCCTCTTCAAGCTTGGCGCAAGAGCCGAGACTACCCTACTACCTGGAGTCGACCTTGACCCCGGTTTGGGTCGAACGCAATGAGCCAATGGGTTCGGATCTTCATCGGGTGGGTGCGTTTGAGTTGATCAATCAAAACGGGGAGGGGGTTTCGGAGAAGGGACTCGCCGGACGGATCCGAGTGGTCAGGTTCTTCTTTACCTCTTGCTCGGGGATCTGCGCCACAATGACCAAGAATCTGAAGCAGATCCAGGATGAATTCTTAACGGATCCCGAAGTCCGCCTGATTTCATTCAGCGTTTTGCCGGAAGTGGACACGGTGTCGATTTTGAAGGACGACGCCCGTGACGATGGCGTGGTTTCAGGGAAGTGGGAGGGCCAGGCAATCAACCGGATGAGGAAATCCTCCACAGTGAGAAGGTCTTGTTGGTCGACGGG
>DEAY01000148.1:0-6284 GCA_002348345.1 Verrucomicrobia bacterium UBA2970 | reverse complement strand
GACACGGTGTCGATTTTGAAGGACTACGCCCGTGACTATGGCGTGGTTTCAGGGAAGTGGGATTTGCTGACGGGAAGCCGGCAACAGGTTTACCGTTTAGCTGAATCATCCTATTTTGCTGAAGCGGGAGGGTCAGGCAATCAACCGGATGAGGAAATCCTCCACAGCGAGAAGGTCTTGTTGGTCGACGGGCAGGGCCGCATCCGCGGGGTCTACAACGGGACCCTGGCCTTCGATATGAGACGCCTCATTGAAGACGTTCTGATTCTCAAACGGGAACCTCAAACCCGTCAGGATTCCGAGACGATCTTCAGCACGATATCGAATCGACCGATCAAGGAATGCGACACCGGTGCCTGATCCTTGAAATCGGATGAGAGTCGCTCTTGAACCTTGGGGTGAACGTCGGTGGCAGGACGGAGCGAGATGGTCACCCTCTTTTGTTCGTCGTCGGATAGTTGTCGATAAAGGCCATCCTCCGCGTTCTTTGACTCACCCTCGAAGTAGAGCTGTGTGGTGAGGTCATGAAATCCTCGCCGCCAGACTTTGTAGTGGATATGAGGGGTTCGGAATCCACGACCGGCGGCATAGTATCGCGGACGAATGGTCTTGAAGATGTAGTGACCCTGTGCGTTGGTCACACAGCGACCGAAGGATTGAAAATTAGGATCTTTCTTGGCGTGGTTTTCATCGCCGGCGTGATCATAGATGCCTTGGAAATCTGTCTGCCAAATCTCAACCAGGGATCCGTTGACCGGGTTTCCCTCGGTGTCCTGGACGATGCCGTAGACATAGAGGTAATCGCCCTTGGCTCGGTCCTTACGACTGTTTACGAAGGTGAGGTCGTTATCGATATCTGGGTAGAAGGGGCCTTCGGTTTGTGAAGGGGTCACGGACTCGGCCCGGGTGGTTGACGCCGCAACAAGCGAGGTGGCCGTGCCGATCGACAGCGCCTTGATCACATCGCGTCGGGAATTGAGGGCGGGCTTCTTCATGCAGTCATGTAAGCATGATTCCCTGTGCCGAGGTCAAGTGAGAAACGGTAAGGTTTGGGGACAATGCCATTTCGTTTTAGGTGGACTAGAGCTCCGTGAAGAACCAGGATATTAGGTGATGAAGGTCCTGATCCTCACTTCTCTTGTCGTGTGTTTGACTTCCTTTTCTGCGTCCGCCGAGAACTGGCCGCGTTTTCGAGGACCGGGAGGTCAGGGCCATTCGACCGAGACACAAGTGCCGCTTCATTGGTCCAAGTCGGAGAATCTGGCATGGAGAACCGAAATCCCGGGGCTCGGGTGGTCGTCTCCGGTGGTATGGGGAAACCGGGTCGTCGTGACGTCGACGACGGATGAGGATCGGTCCTGCCGAGTCATTTGCCTGGATTCGAATTCCGGGGAGATCCTCTGGAATGTCGAGGCCCTCCGTCAGAAACCCCAACGGAAGGAAGGGCGCAATTCCTATGCAACGCCGACGCCCGTTGTCAGTGACACGGGGGTGTATGTCGTTTTTGGAAACGGCAGCGTTGTGGGTCTAGACTGGGCGGGCGAGGTTCGATGGGTGAATCAGGAGGTCGACTTTTATAGCCGTCATGGCCTGGGTGCTTCTCCGCTGTTGGTGGGTGATTTGTTGATCATGCCCTATGACGGGAGTCAGCGGGTGGATGTCGCAGGCTCGTGGCCCAACAATCCGCCGGAGGAGAAGATCGGGTGGCAGGTCCCTTGGAAAAAGGCCCGCATCATGGCCCTCAACATTCACGACGGACGGGTGGATTGGAAGGTCGGGCGTGGGTTCTCGCGAATTGCGCACGTGACGCCCAACGTCGCCGAGGTGGATGGTCGTTTGCAACTGCTCAGTGCGGCTGGGGATGTCATCCAAGGGTTTGATCCAACCGATGGTCAGATGATCTGGAAGGTTTATAGTCAGGGGGAGGGGGTGACTCCCAGCTTCGCCTTCGGTGATGGGCTCATGTTTACGTCCTCGGGGTTTGAAAAAACCACCTTGAGAACCGTCCGCCTGGGGGGGGCTGCAGGCGATGTCACGGAGACTCATATCGCCTGGGAGAATCGCAAAGGTGTTCCCACCGAATCGTCGCTTCTCTATGTGAGCCCTTACCTCTTTGCCGTGACCAACGGCGGGGTGGTGACTTGTTACCAAGGGACAACCGGAGAAATTCGCTGGCAGGAGCGGATTGGGGGCAAACATAGTGCCTCGCCTGTTCATGCTGACGGGAGGCTGTATTTCCTGGCCGGGGATGGAACCTCGACCATCCTGCGCGCGGGCGGTCGCTTTGAAGTCCTGGCAACGAACCGTCTCGAGGGTCAATTCCAGGCGTCGATGGCGGTCTCAAACGGCCACTTATTCCTTCGTTCGGATCAGGCGCTTTTCGCCATTGGCACGCGTTGACACGAACTGGCGATGAGGGAAAAATCTGGTGCGTGTCATGGGGAACCGGCGTGACCGGCGGTCAGCTGCCCTCGGACTTCGTTCCCTCCTTTTACTGGGACCAATCGAGGCAGATCTTTTGGGTCGGGTACGATGAAGGCTTGGGGGCGATCACCCAAGGGCGGGCGGTTTCGTTTTCCATCGATTCCGTGGATCTAGGGACAGGGGTTTGAACTCAATTTCGGTCAAGGCTGCACCGATGGAACGATTTGGATCGGGTCGCATTACCGATTAGGTGCGGGAGGTGGATTTAGGTCAGTTGTCACACTGACTCCATATTATGATGATTAACCCAATCTGGGCCATCTCCGGGGGAGGCCGGTGTTTGACCCTGTTTTTCGACCAAAGAGAAGGGGAATGGCCTGGGTCTTTCGGTTTGCTGCTCAATCATGAAGCGACACGAGGGCGGAATCCGGATCGAGTCAAACGAATATTCGGCATCGTCAGCTTGTGGTTTCCGGTTTGCGAGGGGATGGCTGGGAGCGGATCTCATGCTCGTGATCCGGCCTCCCAAATTGCTGGCGACGGCGGCCTCAATCACGTCCCTGGATTAAGGTCTTCGGATTGGCCTATTCGTTCGGGTTCCCGTTGAGATCCCGGATCGGGGTGAGCTTGAGGATCATGCCCGGTCCGTTGGTGATCACATAGATAGCCCCGTCGGGACCATTGGCGACATCTCGAATACGGCCACTGTTTTTGAGGAGAATCTCCTGATGAACGACGCGCCCCTCCGCGATCGCGAGGAGTCTGAGTTCCTCGTATTTAAGTGCCCCGACCAAAAGGTGATCGTTCCAGCGAGTGAAGCTGCTTTCGGAAACGAACGCAATCCCACACACTGCAATCGAAGGTTTCCAGTAGAGGCGGGGCTGTTCCATTCCAGGCTGGTGAGTGAGGTCCGATACCGTTGCCCCGTCGTAGTTCCGCCCATAGGTGATTTCCGGCCATCCAAAATTGGCTCCCCGAGCAAGCTGGTTGAGTTCGTCGCCACCCATCGGACCGTGTTCCGATTCCCAGATCATTCCGGTTGAGGGGTGGACGGCCAGGCCCTGGGGGTTTCGATGGCCGTAGGAATAGATACTGGGGAGCGCGTTGAATCGGGTGAGGAACGGGTTCTCGACGGGAATGGTTCCGTCCCGGTGAAGGCGGTGAATCTTGCCGTTGGGTTGACTGAGGTCTTGTGCCTGATGGCTGAGCCCGCGATCCCCGACGGAAAAGTAGAGTCGATGTTGAGTGTCAAAAACGATGCGGGATCCGTAGTGGTGGCGGGTGGGTTGATAGGTCTCGCTCGGGGCCTCAAAGACGATCTGCTGGTCGACCCATCGATTGTTGCGAATCCGACCCCGGACGATTCGCGTCATGGCTGAGGCGCGGCGGTCGTTAGAAAGGGAAGGAAGCGGATGGCTGTAGGCGAGATAGATCCATTGATTCTCCTCGAATTCGGGATCCACCGCGATGTCCAGCAGGCCGCCCTGTCCCTCGTGGAGGACGGGAGGCGTGCCCTCGACCGGATCGGGCAGGAGCCGTCCGGCCAGGAGCTGGCGAATGGATCCGGACCGTTCGGTGACGAATGCCTGCTCCGGTCTCGTGAAGCAAATGCCCCAAGGAATATCGAGATCCTGCGCCAGCACTTCAATTCGGACCTCGTAGTCGAGCGTGAAGATGCGTTCCGGCGGGTGCGGTTTGGTGGCTCCAGAGGCTTTTTCTCGAGAGAAAATGTAGTCGATGAGATCGTTGATTTGATCATCGGAGAGCGCGGCGTCAAAGGCGGGCATCGCGAAGTCGGCGATGCCGTACTTGATGTTCCGAAAGAGATGACTCTTTTTGGAGCCGAACTGCCAGACGGCGTCGATCAGACTTTGGGCATTGCCGCCTTCCATTTGTTGGCCATGGCAAGGCGCGCAGTAATTCCGGAAGAGCGTTGCGGATTCGGTAGCCGGTTGTCCGACCAGCGGAAGGGCACCGAGGAAAACGGCGGCCAGGAGTGAGTAGGGTTGATGACCGGTTCTCATAAAGAAGGAATTGATTCAGGAGATTCTTGAGGTGTCGTTCAAGGGAGGAGTTCTTCGAGCACATTCTCCGCGTGGTAGATCGATCGGAGCGATTCGGTAATGCCTCCCGCGTGGACGGAAATCGATCGTGCCACCTTGTCATCATAGCCGTGTCGCCAGGGCAGCGAATGGATGTTGCCATCAAAGATCAGACCCACAAGTTCCCCCTGACGATTGACGACCGGACTTCCCGAATTGCCTCCAATGATATCAACCTTGCTCACAAAATTGACGGGCGTCTTGAGATTGAGTTGTCCTTTGGCCTCGAGCCAACGTTGGGGAAGATGGAACGGTGGCGTGTGGGATTGGAGATCGGCGCGTTGATACAAACCCTCGAATCGGGTTTGGTGGGGAATCGTTTCACCGCCGTCCTGATAACCCTCGACCTGACCGAATGCCAGTCGGAGTGTGAAGGTAGCGTCCGGGTAACTGGAGCTTCCTTGAATGGCGAAACGGGCCTTGGCGATGTCGGCGTGAGCCGCCTGTTTGGTTTCCTGGGCGGCGTCCAGGGTCCTCCGAGCCGTTCGGGCTTGATGATCGACAAGTCGGGCCAGTTCAATCATCGGGTCCCGGATCGCGTTGATGCGTTCGATGCCACCCTCGAAAACGGTTTGACGGAACTCGACGTCCGCGACCTTTGTTTTGGAGACCAGGTCGCTTGCCACTTGTCTTGGCGAGCGGCCGGCCAAGATCGCCCGGACCAAGGGGTCGTTGACGCCGAACGTATCCGCCAGGTAAGTGAGGCTGTCAGTCAGGGTGAGCCGTTCGAGGTCGGGATAAATGGGTTTGGCGGAGAAAAGTTGGAATTTGAGGGACTCCAGCCCAGCGTCGGAGAATTCCCGGAGTCGGTCGCTATTGGGTTTTGGCAATTCGACGGCGGCTCTGAGGAGGGTTTGAGCGATCGGGAAGAGATCGCCGTAAAAGGCGCGTCCGCCCTCGAGAAAATTGTAACGGGTTCGGACCGAGATGATTTCATTTTGCGCGTCTCCAATACGGTCCCAGGCCGTCCCGTACTTTCGCAGGGAAGGGCGCTCGGCAATGCGGGTTCTCAGCAAGGTTTCCTGGGCTTGCTTTTGGGTGAAGAGATCAGGATCCAGGAGCCCCGCGTGCATTCCGGTGTATGCCTTTCGGCTGTTTTGAATGCCGAAAAGGAGATCCTTGGATCGGCGACGGTTTTCGCTGCTCCGACTCCCATAGACGTTTAACAGCACCTCCATCCGATTCAACCAGGACAGGACATCGGGTTGGAGGGTATCCCTCTCATACTCTAACTCCGCGACGGTGAGAAGGCGGCTGGTGCGTCCGGGATGTCCCGAGACAAAGACCAATTCGCCCTCTTGTGGGCCTTTCGAGTTCCATTTGAGATGGTGGGGTGTTGAGGCGGGCTTGCCGTTCTCATAGGCGCGAAAAAAGGTGTAGTCCAGGCAATAGCGGGGGTACTCGAAATTGTCGGGATCGCCGCCGAAAAACGCGATCTGCTGCTCGGGCGCGAACACCAGTTTGACCTCCGTGTATTTCTTGAATCGATAGAGATGATATGCGCCGCCTTGATAAAGGGTGACCACATCACTGCGAAAGCCAGTGGCATCAAGGGACCGTTTCTCGATCTCGGAAATGATCGCTCTTCGAGCCGCAAAGGCCTCCTCGGGGGTGAGTTTGGGGTCGACCGCGTCATTGACCTCGTCGGTGACGTCTTCGATGCTCATCAGCACGTTGAGCTCGAGGTCGACGCAGGGCAACTCCTCGGCCTGGGTCCTGGCGTGGTAGCCGTCGGCGAGGATGTCCCGATCGGCGTTG
>DEAY01000047.1:5686-9391 GCA_002348345.1 Verrucomicrobia bacterium UBA2970 | reverse complement strand
ACTTAGTGGGAAAACTGATAGAGAGCCGCTTCAGTGCGCACAAAAAACCGCCCCGCCTTCGCCACCGGTGTCGCGTAGATCCTCTCGTCGAAATCTCGATGCGAGACCACCTCCCATTCAAGCGCATCTCGAACCACGCTCACCACCCCCTGTTCATTGGCAAAAAACACCTTGCCGTCAATCGCCAAGGGAGAGGCATAGTAGGTCCCTCGACCTGGAACTCGCTCTTGGCTGATGGGCTTCCCGGTCGCTGCCGCAAGCTTTGTCACAATCCCGCCATCCTTCACCATATAGAGAATCCCGCTTGAGATGAGCGGGCTCGCCACATAGGGGATTCCGCGATCGTATTCCCAATCGACGTTGGCGTGGGATTGGGCTCCGCGGCCCTGCGGTCGGAACGACATTACGCTATTCTTGGCCTTCTGGAATACAGCCGCGTGCCGCTCCCACTCCAGCCGGTTCAAATGCCCGTCCTGGTTGAGATCGATCCGGAAAAACCGCGTCAACACTGCCCCTGGTTCGAGTTCCTCCTTCGCGATCAGTTCATCCTGATTCAAATCCCACCGCTCAAGAGCCTCCGAATATGGCTCCATGGAAATGCGCCCCCCGGAATCGCCTCCCGGAGCCCAGGATGCCATGATGATATTCTCTCCAGCAGTGATTGGCATGGGAACAACGATGCGGGCGAGGCCATTGATCCACCAGAGTTTCTCGCCGGAATTGGGATCATAGGCAGCCAACTCGAGGGCACCGGCAACGAGAATCTGAGGCGTGTTGCGGGACCAATAGGGTATGGGCGTCGAATACGACCGGACGGCCGCTGGTCGGGGGGTTTTCCACAGTGGTTCCCCCGTGACGGGGTCAAACGCCTCAAGAAAGGAATCCGCGTCATGATCTTGATTGATCACCAGTTTTCCGTCAATCAGCACCGGTGAGCTTCCCGCGCCAAACTCATCCTGAAAGGGGCCCATGGGGCGGGTCCATAGACATTGTCCCGATACGTCATAAGCCAACAAACCATAGCTCCCAAAAAATGAAAACAGCCTCGTTCCATCAGTCGCCACCGTGGCCGCTGCAGGGTTTCCGACCCGGTGGTATGCCTCGATCCGTTCCGTAGGTGCCCGTCGACGCCAGATCTCAGTTCCTGTTCGCTGGTCGAGACAAAAGGTGAAGAGCGATTCCGTAGCGGGATCAAAACCGGTCATGTAGAGTCGATTTCCGAGCACGAGCGGTGTGGAATGTCCCGACGGAATGGCTTTCCGCCATTTAAGGTGGTCATCGTCAAGAACCTCTGGGATGGAATGCCCATCAGGATCGCCGATCCCCTGATTGGCTCGGAAATACGAGGCGGGCTCCTGTGAAGCGCCTGAGATCTCTGCGGTGGAGAGGGAGAGGGTGAGAAGGAACCAATGGGCCGTTTTTCTAAATCCGTTCATATGGCATCTCTCGCAGAGCTTCACCCCTAAGCAATCGACTGCCTTACGTCAACCGAAACCCAACTGGCTCGGGCATTGTCCTGGACTGAATTATGCTTTAAAATAGACTATTGTTAACCCTCAAAGCCCACTCGGGTCCATTGACTATGAATACCTCTAAGACTGCTATCCTGGCGATGATCGGATCATGTCTCTCGGCTGGCACCCCCCTGCCCTTGGTCGCAGCCGAGGTGCCACCAGGACCCAAACCCCTGGTGCCAGCAGGCGGGAAGGCGCCTGGGGACTATCCCAATTTCACGGTGACCGGTGCCAACTTCACGATGGATGCCAGTGGGGTCACCGACTTCAACGGCGGCCTCCGCCATGAAATCAAACTGAATATTGATGGCCAGGGGCCTCTTCCCTGGTCCTTGACGGGATTTGGACAAGGACGCTTTACACCGCGACTCAACGTCGCCGACCCTCAAGCGGCAGCCTCGAACCTTGACGTGCTTCCCTTTGATATCATCATCGACGGGTCATCCTACGAATGGGAGAATGACCTGGATCCATGGGCGGCCAACGGTGCGGCCTGGCGCCCCCATCCCGGCAAAGGCCTCCTGTTTGCCTCTCCCCGGAAAAACGGCCAAATCTGGAATGACGGCGAACCCCGGTTCTACGGTGTGATGTCGATTCCGGTGGAACTTTCCGAGGGAGAAGGCTACAGCATGATTGATGGCACCTTTGGTCCCGGGGATATGGAAATTGCCGTTGGCAAGGTCGGGCCTACCGTTGGAGGCAGCATTGACACGTCGGTCGCCTGGTTCCCCTACGACCAGGGTTGGCTGGGCGGCCACGTTGCCACCGCCGACTTTGAGCAGGGTGAATGGTTGAAACCCGGATTCCATCATCCCGACCTTCCGGAGGACCCTTCTGAGCTCATCACTTGGAGCCGGGAACTTGGAATCATTCTGCCCCCGGTCACGGTTCGTCTACCCGAGGTGAATGCACGAACCGACGGCATGCTGTTTGCGACATCGATCGAGAGAGCAAACTCCAATACACGCCTGACCGGTGTCGATCCGCGGACGGACGGCTCAGGCTGGGATATCATGATCCGCACGGATACCGAAACTGATCCGGATTTCGGTGAAGAAGTCGGGCTGTCGTTCGCCTTTCTATATGTGTCCTATGGCTCAGGAAACCTGATTGGGGGGCACGTGCGAGGAAAGGATGCCAATGTGATCAATGGTCGAGGGAACTATGCGATGACCCGTAAGGCAACTGGCCAATATGAGCTCGCTATTCCGGGGAAAAAGAGTAGCGATGGAATGCTCCTGCTTCAGGCAACCGGTCGAATCGCCGGTCGCTCCGGCACCATCAGTCGAAGTTTCCTTTCCTACGAACCGACTGCGGACGACCGCTTCACCATCGAGTCGAGAGTCTTTGATGGTGAATCCGACCAACCCCTGGCCGACACTGATTTCTACTTTGTCTGGGTGGACTTCGCCCGCCCCCTTTCGCCTCCGGGATTCGAAACCGTCATCGAGCCACCAAGCATTTCTCGGCAACCGGCCTTGAAGAGCATCCCGCTGGGCGCTTCCCATCAGTTTGGAGTCACCGCCGCTGGATCCGAGCCCTTCATTTATCAGTGGCTCTTCAACGGTCAGGCCATCAAGGGGGCCACGGAACCCACCTATTCCCTGGAGAATGCGACGTTGGAGGATGCCGGACTCTATGTGGTTGAAATCACCAATGGCGGAGGTAAAGTCGCCAGCGATCCTGCGACGCTGAAAGTCCTGGCCCCACCGCATATCAGCACCCAACCACAGTCGGTGGATGCGACCGTTGGTGAGGCGATTCGTTTTACGGTTACGGCGACGGGAACGGAGCCGCTCACCTATCAATGGCAAAAGGACGGAGTGAATGTTCCCGGCGCGACGGCCGCGGACTTGTTACTGACCAACATCGGAATCGCAGATGCGGGCCAGTATCGGGTTGAAGTTCGGAACGAGGTGAAGACGGAGCTTACGCTAAGCGCACGCCTCACGGTCCGAGCCGGGCTCGCCGCCCCTCAGATTACCGAACACCCCCAGGATGCCGAAGTCAAAGTCGGGGGTTCGGCGAGCTTTCGCGTCATGGCTTCGGGGAATCCCGCCCCCTCCTATCAGTGGCAATTCAACAGGGTCAACCTTTCCGGCCAAACGGAGCCCAACCTGACCCTTTCGGACATTCAACCCTCACAGCAAGGGGAGTATCGGGTCATGGTTTCGAATTCATCGGGTTCCTT
>DEAY01000047.1:0-5370 GCA_002348345.1 Verrucomicrobia bacterium UBA2970 | reverse complement strand
GAATTCATCGGGTTCCTTGACGAGCCGTTCCGCTGAACTGGTAGTCACCGCGGCCCCTCCCAAGGTTGACCCGCCAATAATCGTGCAACAGCCGGCATCGTTGACCCTCACGGCAGGAGAAGTCGCTCGGTTTCAAACGATCGTTACCGGGTCCATGCTTGAGTTTCAGTGGTTCAAGGATGGGTCGTCGTTGGCGGGCGCCACTCAGGGAACACTCATCATCGAAGGCGTCAGTGAGACCCATGTCGGCACTTACCAACTCAAGGTTCGCAACCCAGCCGCAACCCTGGACAGCGCCTCAGTCAGGCTGGAACTCAAATCTGAGTTGCCCCCCGAAAACGATGGGTTGGCAATTCTCACTCACCCCATGGATCAAACCGTTCCCCCTGGGACGGACGTTACCTTCTTAGTAGAGGTGGGCGGAAACGGAACCATTTCCTACCAATGGCAGTGGGGTGACTTCAATATTCCGGGGGCCCGATTAGCCTCATTCACCATCGCAAACGTTCAGGAGGTGGACGAGGGAGAGTATCGCGTCGTGATTTTCGATGGCGATCGCCGCCTCACCAGCCAGCCCGCTACCCTGACGGTTTCAACCGCTCCCGTCATCCTGGTTCCACCCCAATCTCAATCCATTGTGGAGGGAGACAGGGTGACGTTTCAAGTCCAGGCGAAGGGCGCGTCCCCCCTCTCCTACCAATGGCGGTATAATGGAATCAACCTTCCGGGCGCTCGATCGCAATCCTTCACGGTCACCGCGGTCAGTCCAACGGATGAGGGGGCCTACCAAGTCGTGGTCACCGACTCAGGTGGCAGCACCGTATCGGAACCCGCTCAACTCACCGTCACGGAACGACCGTCCAATCCTCTTCTCCGTCTTTCGAAATGGTCCCGCGTAGGGACTACGTTGGTTTTGGAATGGGACGGGGGACCAGGAATCGTCCTGCAGGCGAAGGCGCGATTGCAGGACCCCGTATGGCAAGACGTGCCCGGCACACAAGGCGCGTCGAGGGCGGAGCAATTGACTCTGGGGGCGGCTGCCTATTTCCGCCTGATTCAGCGCTAGTCGTCCCACGGAAGGGAAAAGGTTTTCACGTTGCTCATGCACTTCATGGCCTCGAGAACCCCCTCCTTGATGCCCAGCCCTGAATCCTTGATGCCCCCAAACGGTGATTTTTCAATCCGATACCCAGGCACTTCGTTGACGTTGACATTGCCGGATCGGAGTCTCTTGATTGCCCGCGTCGCATCCTTGAGACGATCGGTCACGATCCCCGCCGAGAGACCGTAGCGAGTCGAGTTCGCGACGGTGATGGCATCCTCCAAGTCACTCACTCTGAGAATCGGCGCGAGCGGGCCGAATGATTCCTTGACCACCATCGCAGCGTCGCGGGGGACCTGGTCCACGACCGTTGGTTCCATCAAGGCACCATGCCGTTTTCCACCGGTCAGAATCTGAGCGCCACGAGAGACGGCATCATAAAGTACCGTTTCCAGGGCGATGGCAGCCGGTTCGTCGATCACCGGGCCGAGGCGGGTTTCCTCGAGGTAGGGATCGCCGAAGGGGTACTTTTTGGTTTGAGCGACCAGACGGTGGGTGAACTCCTCGGCGATCGATTCCTCAACAAGGATTCGCTTCACTGCGGTGCAACGCTGCCCCGCATTCCGAAAAGCCCCCTCTGCCGCAAGATGAACCGCAAGATCCAAGTCGCCATTGGCCAAGACAATGAGGGGATCATTTCCTCCCAACTCGAGGACCACCTTCTTGTAACCCGCCGTGGCGGCAATCTGCTTACCGACCTTCACACTCCCAGTAAAGGTTACCAAATCAACACGTTCGTCCCTCACGAGGGGCTCAGCAATTTCCTCGGATCCACCGAGGAGTACGCTCAGCATCGGACCGGGCAAACCGGCTTGATAGAGAGCTTCGGCAAGACGAAGAGCGGTAAGAGGTGTCTTCTCCGAGGGTTTGAGAATGACCGGGCTCCCGATCGCGATCGCCGGCGCCAACTTATGGATAACGGTGTTGAAGGGATGGTTGAAGGGCGTGATCGCGGCAATCAAATTGAGCGGTTCCCGCGTTGAGAAAATCTTTCGATTCTTGCCCTGCGGAGAAATGTCGCATGAAAAGATGCTGCCATCATCCTCAAGGGCTGCCGCCGCGGCGAATTGCAGCACGTCGATCCCCCTCCCCATTTCATACCGGGTCTCACGCAGACAGAGGCCTGACTCATCAGTAATGCCTCGGGCGAATTCTTCGCGCCGTTCCCCGATGATCGAAGCGGTTCGAGATAGAATCTGGGCACGCTCGTAGCGACTGAGCGAACATTCAAATTGACTCCCGCGCTCCAACGCTTCCTCCAACTCATCACCACCCACTTGGCCAACGCAGCCGACGACGCGGTTTGAATAAGGATTGGTGATCTCGAGAGGGGCCTTGGACGCCGTTGGGTTTCCAGCCACCCAGCAGGCGTATACACTGGGGTTTGTCTTGGTGCTCACGGTTGGACTCCGTTGGTGACGAAGGCAAAGATATCAAAATTCCGAACATCCGCGTTTGCCCGCAACCGGTATTCGGGATTGAGGGGCCGGGACACAATAAAAGGGACCATCTCCTCGTATCGCCCCCCGTGCGAACGCAAGCCGCTCGCCACGTGGCTCAAGTCATGGTCTTCGGGAGTTTTACCGATCACGACATCTCTCGCCGAAAGGACGGCAAGATCTCCGATACGATCAATGGGGAGTTCTAGTTTGCGGGCTGCCGTTTCACGATCATAAACCTCGGTAATCCCGGGGATCCGATCGACCCAGTTCGCCACTGCTTCGAGCGGAGCCGAATCGGGCGCATGGATGAGTGCGAACGACCCCAAGGCTCCATGGTGTAAAACATAGGGATCGGTGATCGGGAGGATCACCTGAAAGCCTGCTCCGAATTCCTCGTCGAGTTTCGATTCCAGGTAGACCACGTTCGGGCTTTGATCCGCTTGCTGCTTCGCGTTCATCCCATGGTCAGCGGTTGCCCCGACCACCGCACCCAGATCGAGAAGCTCACCCAGATAGCGGTCGATGGCGTGATAAAACTGAAGCGCGGGGGAATCGGTGGGAGCGTACTTATGTTGAATGAAATCGGTCAGGGAAAGATAAACAAAGTCGGCGAAGGCACCGCCGATCAGACGACATCCCGCTTGCAGCACGAACAGACTGGCATCGGCGCTATAAATCTCCGGGGTCGATTGCCCCACCAAGCCCTCCACTTGCTCCACACCATGAGTGGCGTGCCTCGCCTCATCTGCCTTTTCTGCTGAAATGGCGATCCCCTCTTTTCTTCCGGCAGAAAGAATATCCCGCAGCTTTTCCTTTGCGGTGACCACGGCAGTCCTTCGGCCAGAGCCCTCCGCCGCGCTCAGGATCGTCTCGCATCTCAAGTAGTCCGCCGAATTCATCATGACGGATTTCCCACTATCGGGATCAAGGAAGAAGTTACCACTAATCCCATGCCGGGTCGGAGGGACACCAGTCACAATCGAACTGTTGTTGACATTCGTAAAGGATGGAAGCGCACCACGGGCCATCCCTCGGTAACCCTCCTGCGTCATTTGCTTCAATCGTGGCATCAGATCCCGGCTCAGGGCCTCGTCGATGTATTCATCAGCCGATCCGTCCAGGCAAATGACGGCAACGGGAGCGTCCGGGGGGCAATAGTTCCTTCCGTTCACCCCAAAGGGAATGGTTGAAAACGAGCTGCTCATATTGATTGATCGGGATCTCAAGGAGGCACCACCCCCTGCCCGGGAGAATAGAGATCGACCCTGGAGGTTGACAAACGGAAACTTGGGAGGACCCCAAAACCGGTTGATTGACTCCCTCTTGCTCGTAGCGGTTGCTTCCGCATCGACGGGCAGAGCAAAATCCTACCCCTCCGGCTCTCTAAACCTCTGGAACGGAAAACGGCTTCTCACACTCGACAGACCGATTCACCCACAGTTACGATTCGTCGACTCTCTGGTAGAGTCTTGAGAACCTTACCCCTCCCATGCGCGCTTGTCATTGGCCACTCACTATCGGAATCATCACAGCGATCTGCATCAATCCACTCCCCTTCTGCAGCCTGGCTCAGACTGACCCGGCTCTCGCTGGAGCAAGCCGGCCAAAACCTCAGTTAACCCTGAATGACCGGGATCGGCAGTATAAGCGCATTCATCAATTCGCGCTCCGCTTGATTGTTTTGCTTCGCTACGAAGAGGCCAGAGCTTTCTTGAGCGATCATTTATCCGATCATCCCGACGACGCTGAGTCCCTCTATCTGATGGGCATCTGGCACGCCAGGCAGGCGCAAACACGGGAGGCGGCCCGATGGTTTGGGAAGGCCATCGAAGCCGGACTCCCTCCCGGTCGCATCGTCGCAGGCCCCCGAGGCCTGCTGCGGGGCCTGGATCGGGATCACGAATTCTTTGCCGAGCTTTGGAAGGCATACCGCTCCCAAGCGGTCCATGGGCCGCTCCTGGGCAACGTCACGGATCAGAGCGCATCCTTCTGGGTCCGAACCGCCGAAGCGGCGACGATCCGGGTGATCGCCTCGCCATCGGCCTCATTCGCTCCTCCCGTGCTCACCGCGAACGGCCAGACCCAGATCGATAACGACCATACCGGCATCATCCGGCTGAGCGGGCTTTCCTCCGACACACGCTACTACTACCGTCTTGAAATCAACGGCACGCCCCAACCGCCGGAGCCCCAGCCCCCCTCGTTCCGGACCTTTGCCAAGGCCGGTACGGCCAGTCAATTCCGAATCGCCTTTGGCGGAGGGGCTGGCTTTGTTCCCCCTCACGAACGGGCATGGCGAACCATCGAGGCCTACGCGCCCGACGCGGTGCTCTTACTCGGTGACAATGTCTATATTGACGATCCCGAGTCTATCATCATGCAGCGATATACCTATCATCGGCGGCAGTCCCGACCGGAGTGGCGTCATCTGACCGCCCGCACAGCCGTCTTCACCATCTGGGACGATCATGATTTCGGGACGAATGATTGTTGGGGGGGCGCTTCCCTAGACCAGCCGTTCTGGAAACCCCATTGTGCCTTTCGAACCTTTCGAGAGAATTGGGCCAACCCGGGATATGCGGGCGGCGATGCTCAACCCGGGTGTTGGTATTCCTTCCAAATCGGTGACGTCGACTTCGTGATGCTGGACTGCCGTTACTATCGAACCAATCCCCGGGGTCCAAATCCCACCATATTGGGCCCAGTCCAAATGCAATGGCTCAAGACGACGCTCAGTGGGTTGACAGGCACTTTCAAAATACTCTGCTCATCCGTTCCCTGGGATTTCCGAACCAAGGGGGACAGTCTGGATACTTGGAATGGGTT
>DEAY01000240.1:5100-6047 GCA_002348345.1 Verrucomicrobia bacterium UBA2970 | reverse complement strand
TCGGAACCCGAGCCGAAGCGCAGCTCGTTCCGGTTGAAATCATGTATCATCATCCCGATGGCTCTGATATCGAGTTCATTGAGATCGAGAACCGCGGGGACGCCACCCTGGACCTGGAGGGGGCTCAGTTCGTCGACGGCATCGATTATACCTTTCCATCCCTCACCCTGGCTCCGGGTGAGGGCTTGCTCTTGGTCAAGGATCTCTTTGCCTTTGAATTTGCCTATCCCGGAGAGGTCATCGACCAGGCCATCGGCGGATACGTTGGCCAACTTTCCAACAAGGGCGAGAAGCTTGCGATCGTGGATGCCAGTGGCGCTCTGCTGTTTGAACTTGATTATCGTGATGGTGGGGATTGGCCCATGCGAGCGGACGGCTTTGGAAGTTCTCTTCAACTTAAACCCGGCGCCGAGGACTTCCAGGATGGCCGCTTCTGGATGGCAAGTCGACGGTATGGCGGCGCGCCGGGAACCTTGCCGGCGGAATCGATTGCACGGATCCTCATTAACGAGGTCCTGGCTCACACCGATCCCCCTTTCCAGGATGCCATCGAACTCAAGAACCTCTCGGCGGAATCGGTCGACCTTGGCGGTTGGTTCTTGAGCGATACCATGAGTGAATGGGATCGCTTTGTCATCCCGGAGGGAACGACGATCGAGCCCCATGGGTATCACGTTTTTTACGAGCAAGCCCTGAATTTCGAAAACAATCGGATTCCGTTCTCGCTCAGTTCCGCCAGAGGAGACAGTGTCCTCCTCACTGAGGCGGACGATCGAGGTCATCCCCTCTACTTCATTGACCAGGTCTCCTTTGGGCCCTCAGCCAACGGGGTGCCCTTTGGTCGGTATCCCGATGGGCGGGGGCCGCTGGTGACTCTCAGTTCGCAAACCTTCGGCACGGCAATCATGCCGACTGATGATCCGGTGGAGGTGTCACGATTCATCAGA
>DEAY01000240.1:0-4767 GCA_002348345.1 Verrucomicrobia bacterium UBA2970 | reverse complement strand
GGGGGCGCGAATGCCGAACCGCTGGTGGGGCCGGTCATCCTCACCAAGATCATGTATCATCCTCCCACGGGGAAAAGTGAATTCATCGAATTGAAGAATCGCACTCCCTTCGAGTTTCCGCTGTTCGACCCCATGGCCGTAACCAATCGATGGCGCATCGCCGGTGCCGTGCGATTCGACTTCCCTCCGGACAGCCGTATTCCGGCGAATGGGAGTGTCATTGTTTCCAGCACCCCCCCCGATTTGTTTGCAATCGAATATCCCGAATTTGAAGCGGACCGGGTCTTCGGCCCGTATGACGGAAGTTTGAACAATGGGGGTGAGCGTATCGAGATTTTCCGCCCTGATTTTCCGCTCATCCCTCCTCATCCAGACGCGGGTCTGGTGCCCTATGTCCTGGTCGAGGCGGTGGAATACGACAATCGCTCGCCTTGGCCGGAGACCGTGGATGGAACCGGGGCCTTTCTCGAGCGGTTGATGGAGGGGGGCTTCAGTAATACGCCTGAGCATTGGCGGTCCAGCGTTGACGCACCAGTCCCCGCTGGAGACTTGGATCGGGATGGGCTTCCTGATCGTTGGGAGATTGATAACGGACTGAATCCTGGCCTCCCGACCGACGCTGAAGCCGACGCCGATTCGGATGGCACCAGTAACCTTGAGGAGTTTCAAGCAGGCACTGATCCGAATGATGGGGAGGACGTTCTGAGAATTGACTCGGTCACGCTCGATGAGGAGGGGGAAACCATCGTGCTTTCGATTCGAACGCGTTTCGGCATTGAGTATGCGATTGAGGAATTGCTCTCGTTGGATCATCCCGTTCAGCGAAGACTGCTGGAAACGATCCGCCCTCTGGAGGATATCGGACGGGTGGAGGTGAGGATTCCCATGAAAGGCCAATCAGCACGACTCATCCAGGTGAGGGCAAGCCGTGCTGAATGACGGGGTCTGAAGAGAGGAGAGGCCACTTGCGGATTCGGAAAAGTCGGCTACGGTGAAGGCATGCCGATTTTTGAATTCCGTTGTTCGGAGTGCGGCCGAGAAAGCGAACTCCTGGTCCGCACTGCCCGGGCCAATGAGGCGGCCTGCCCTCATTGTGGCGGTCAGTCGCTCGAAAAACAGTTCTCGGTCTTCGCCGCTTCCGGGGCGTCCCCCGATCCCGAACCCGCCTGCTCAGGGAATCCGTCCCAATGTGGACGATGTGGTCCGCTCTGAGGCTTTAGGAACCCCTTTTCCACTGATCGAGCCACCGAAGGACGGCAGCCAGGACCTCATCGGCAGACTGATCCAGTAGGCAATGAGGTCGGGGCATTCGACAGTAATCGAAGCAAGGCTTGTAGTCGCAGGGCTTTCCCGGAATCCAACCCGCTTGAGGGTGGTCGGGCAAGAACCACTCGGGCCGCTGTGGTCCAAATAGGGTGAAGGTTGGGCATCCGAGAGCGGCGGCGATGTGGCCCGGCCCCGAATCATTCCCAATGAAACGCCGTCCTTGGAGAAGTCCCTCGATGAGACGTGTCGGCGAGTCGGGACAAAGCGGTGTTTCCCCCAGGAGTTCCCACTGAGCTTGCTGACTTGGGTCGCAGATGATGAGCACCCGCCAACCCTGCTCGCGAAGTTGGTTGGCGAGTCCCGCATAGCGCTCCAAAGGCCATACCCTCACCGGTTGCGCCGCTCCGGAATGGATGACGATGGCATCCCCCAGAGGAGGAAGATCGGGGGGAGGATCCGGGCGAGGCGATAGTTCCAATCGGTCTGCCAGTGCCATCCATTGCGCAGTGCGAGGCGAGTCCCGCTCCACCGGAGGGAGTGGGTCGTTTAGAAACAAGCGGCTCCCCGTCCGAGGGAATCCCAATCGGCGGGAAGCTTGGGAGAGGAACAAAAGGAGATGATCCCGAGGGTCCCACCGAGCCGATGCGGCCACCGAGGGAGGATTCTTTCGCAGGGAGCCAATCAGTCTGGCCATGTCTGCCCAGGGCCAGCGATGAAGTTGATACTTTCCGCGAAACCGAGTCCAAGGCGCCGTAAACGGGATGACTTCGACCTCGGGCCATAGCAACCGCCCCAACTCGATAGCCGGTGGTTTGGCGATCAGGCGAACCGAGTAGTGAACGCAAGCGCGCCGCAAGAATTCTGAGGCGATGGCAAGGTCGCCCAAACCCCAAAGTTCGGTCACTAGAAGCGATGGTTTCACCGTGGCCGTTCTGCAATCAAATACGCGGACCAGCCAATCCAGTGAATTCGTGAAGTGAATTTCTTCCGACTTGGGGGGAGGCATGCGAAGAGGGGGGCGGACAAGGCAAAAAGCCAATTCCGCGAGGTGCCCGAATTGAGAACGCTCAGCCTGTGTTTCCGCACTTGTTGGGCCAGCGACCCCATGCTCACGATCTGGGTGTGGGTCAGGTCATCGAAAAAGTTCTGGGTGAAGGTGCCCACGGCCTTTCCCTCGACGCTGGGAAGCGATATCGTTTTGGGGTGTGGCGTTTCGAAATAAACGCGCCCCCCTGGCTTTAGCAGTCGAGCGATTTCCGTAAGCAACAGAGTGAGGTCGTCTAGGTGCTCGATCAGGTGCATGCAAGAAATGGCATCGAGCGTCTGGTCAGGCCAAGGCAATCCCTCTGTATTGAGATCTCCCTGGTGGTAGCGACATCCACCGGGATAGACCGACGGATCTCCAGCAAGATCCGTGGCATAGTATTCGAGGTCAGGCCTCATTTCATGGAAGTGCCTCAGGGTTTCCCCGTCCGAGGCCCCGACATCAAGGAGCCTGCCGTTCGCGGGAACGGTGGATAAGAACCGGGCTCGCGTATCGATCCAAGGGCAACGACGTAGGTGCTTCCAATTCATGATCTTGGCTGGTTCTCTTCAAGTGACCGTGTCTCGAGTGATGTTGCGATAGAGCGTCTCATATAATCGAAACACTTCCGAGGCGGAACGGCTGCGAACCGACTCCCGGATGGTTTCTGGAGGAGCAAATTGGCCGGGCTCTAGGACGGCGTTCCTTAGGGTTTCCGCCAGGGAATCAGGATTGTCCGGTTCAAACTGGAGCCCGCAGCTCTCGGAGACCAAATCGACACACCCTCCGCTCGCAGAGACGATCACCGGCAGACCCAGCGCCAAAGCCTCCATCAGGGCCACCGAGCAGGGTTCGTTGGTCGAGGGCAAAACAAACAAGTCGCTCTGTCTCAGTTTCCCGATGACGTCGTCCGTGGAGCCTCGAAGCCGCACCGTTTCGGACAATCCCTGATCCGAAATCGTGTTTTTTAGCCGCTCGGCATACGCCTGAGCCTCGGGCAATTGGAGGATGGGGCCCCAGATGTCGAATTCGACTCGTTCCCTCAGGTCGGCCGGCAAGCGGCCGAGGGCCTCGACAACCAGATCCCACTTCTTCCATCCGATGACACTCCCCACGCCAATCAACCGTCGCTTGCTCGAGTCCGGCTTGCGGTGAATGAGGGGGCATTCGAGAAAGGAATCGTGGTAACAGGCCGAGATCTGATGAACGCGAGCCTGGCCAAGATCCAATCCATAATGATCTGCCATATTCGGGGTCAACACCACCGTATGCATTCGGGGATGCCTGGCCGCCCAACGATAGAGCCAGGTCCGAAGCGCGTAATTGTGATTGGTGAAAATGAGGGGTCGCCGATTCCAAAAACCATACCAAAGGGTGACCAGTAGGGTTCCTCTCGAGTGCGCGTGAATGATGTCGAATGGTTCCTGGCGGCACAGGGCCCTCAGTTCTCGAGCTGCGGGACGGGTTTGGCGAAAAAGCTTCCAATGATCGGTTGACTCAGCTTGCACGGTATCGCTGTAGCGATACTCGAGGGAGGGTTGGCGACTTTCAGAGTAACGTTTGTTGACCCAGACCACATGGCGCCACCGGGACGGGTCGCACGCGCTCTGGAGGTTTCGGATCACCGATAACACTCCTCCCGCATCCTCGTGATCACCTACCAGGTGGAGCACTTTGCACGTGGGCGTCATTGTCATGTCATCTCGTTCCACCGAACGGAGGTCGCCAACCTAGGCCGGGATTGTCCGAGAAAGCAAGGAACTCCTTTTCCATTGGATCATTCTCCTCATGATTCAGGTCGATGGGCTTCCGGCGTCATTGTTTCTTGAGTCAACCGTTCGGGGTCTCCGAACTGGCTTTTTGTCTGGTCCGAGGCAGACATCGAATCCATAATACGCCGGCGACACTGAGAATGGTGGGCGCAGTTATGGCAACTTACACATACGAGACCATCCCGCAAAAAAAGGGTCAGAAGGTGAGGCGTTTTGAGGTCCAGCAGCGGATGGCCGATCCGCCACTGACAAAGGATCCGAAAACGGGAGAACCCGTGAAGCGCGTGATCACGGGAGGATCGGGGTGGGTAACCCATGGGCCCAGCATCATGTCCATGAACACCAAGAAGGCTTGAGCCCCCTCGGGTAGAAAATTTTAGGGATTCAACGCATGGTGGGATGCGTCGGAGCCAGTGGAGGAAGGCGGTGCCATGCAAAACGATCCGGATGGCCGTCAACAGGAGAGGGCCTTGATGAAGGTAAAACTCGTTCTAGTGATGGGCCTCTCTGCGTGTGTTTCGCTGGAGGGGGGCGGGTTCCGGAAACAGTGCCTGACCGATCGCTATTATTGCGACGGAATCGCGGTTGGTGATCTCGATCAGGACGGACACCTCGACGTGGTTGCCGGACCCTTTTGCTATTACGGCCCCGATTTTTCGAGCTCGGTGGCTTTTTATCCGGCGATCCCGATGGATACTTCCCTGA
>DEAY01000020.1 GCA_002348345.1 Verrucomicrobia bacterium UBA2970 | reverse complement strand
TCGCCGAGGGAGCCCCCATCAGTAATGCGTTTGATCAAATGCCGCCCGAGTATCAGCCGCTCCTCAATGCCCTGATCGACGAAAACCAACAGTCCATCACCCGGATTCGGAGACTGGCACGACAAAACCACCTCTTGATCAATCGCTCCCTGGAAACGGTAAAAGGCCTGATTGATTCGCTTCAAGAGGAGGTGACTCCGTCTGTCTACGGCATCGACGGAACCGTTCCAGACCGTTCGATCACTCGTTCACTGTCCCATGAACACGTCTGCTAACACGAGGGGAGGGACGAGATGAGCGGACTTTACGGCACTCTAGAGCTCGGGCAACGAGCGGTTCAAACCCAGCGGCAAGGGATCGAGCTCACCGGTCACAACATTGCCAACGTCGACAACCCCGCCTACGCCCGGCAACGCCTCGATGTCACGACCGGCCCGGCAACGATCGGAGCGGATGGCTTCCGCTCCGCGGGGGTCACCTCGGATCGGGTGCGGCAAATCCGAAACCAACTCCTGGACACCAACATCCAAGAAGAACGAAGCCTGACCTCATTCCTTGAGGCAAAGCGCGACCTCCTCGCCTCTTCAAGGGCCGAGCTCGGCCCCACCCTCTTGGCTGACTTGGCGGGTTCGGGCACTGAAACCGTTTCGGGATTGGCCAAGGAAATGAACGCTTTGTTTCTCAAGTTCCAAGATCTGGCCAATGACCCTGCCTCGCCGACCCACAGAAAGGAACTCCTGAATCAAGCCCGCAACCTTGCCAACACGTTTAATGACGCCGACCAACGGCTCAATCAAATCAATCAGCAGATCGACCAGGACTTGGCGGCCCAGGCAGCGGAAGCAAACAGCCTCCTGGGGGAGATCGCCAACCTCAATCAATCCATCGAGACCGCCGAAAACCGGAGCGCATCTCCCGCGAACGATCTGAGAGATCGACGGACGGATAAGCTGGAAAAACTCTCCCAACTGACAGCCCTCCAAACCGCCGAATCAGCCAATGGGGTCATGACCGTCCTCCTCAACGGTGAAGTCATGGTTGAAGGAGGCAATGCCTTGGGGGCGTTTGAAATCGCCCCGAACGCGGCCGGTAACTTGACCGCCGCGTTGGTCACAGAAAACGGTCAATTCGCAGTCACGCTCGGGCGCCTTGCCGGCCCCACCGAGGCCCGCGACGAGGTCCTGGTTCCCCTGCAACAGCAGCTCAATGATCTCGCCAACCAGCTGATCGATGAGGTCAATCAAGTCCACCAAAACGGGTTTGACTTGGAAGGCAACACGGGGCAGGATTTTTTCCAAGGCAATGGAGCCGCGACGATCGAGGTCAACTCCGACCTGATCGAGAATCCCGGCCGGGTTCAAGCCGCCGCCGAGGCAAACGCGCCTGGAGACAACCGTGTCCTCCAGGAGCTGAGTCGCCTCAGCGAGGTGAATCACCCGGCCCTGGCCAACTTGACGTTTTCGGAACGACTGACGACGGTGGTCGGCGATTTCGCCACCGCCATCAACGAAGCCGAAACCAGGTTGGAAGATCAGGTCGCGATTCAGGACCTCCTCCTCCGCGAACGAAACGCGGTGAGCGGGGTCTCCATTGATGAAGAAATGACTCACTTGGTAAAATACCAAAACGCTTTCGAAGCATCGGCGCGGCTGGTTTCCGTGATCGATGAAATGTTGCAGACTGTCGTCAATCTTGGCCGTTAGGCTCACCCAGCATGAGAGTCACCTCCCAAACCCTCCCGGAATCCCTGCTGAACAATCTCCAACGCCTGGGGCAGCAGCAGTACCAGCTTCAAAACGAGGCGGCGTCTGGCAAAAAGGCAGAGGCCCTGGAGAAGAGTCCCAGCAGCATTCGTCGTTTGATCAATATCCAAGCGGATACCCAAACGATCAAGCAGTACCAAAAAAACGTCGATCATGCCACCGAACTGGCGACGGAGAACTATCGTGTGATCCGGAGCTTGAAAACGGTTTCCGACCGGGCATCGGAGATCGCCGTCAAGGCCGATTCCCTGTCGGAGGCCTCAACGCTCGGCCACTACTCTCAGGAAATCAATCAACTCCTGGAAGAGGCTCTCGGTCAGGCGAACGCCGGGCATCGGAACCAATACCTTTTCGCCGGTACCGGGTCGGGAATCCCCCCTTTCGTGGCTCAACGAGATGCCGAGGGTAGAATCACCGGTGTTGAGTATCGGGGAAACCAGTCACAGACCCAAACCGAGATCGCACCGGGGGTCGCCGTCGAGGCAAGGATTGTGGGGACCAACGATGGTCAAGACGGACCGTCCGGACTTCTCAGTGACTCGAGACGGGGGGCCGACTTCTTCGGTCATCTCGTCGCACTCCGGGATCGTCTTCAAGCCGGTGACGTCGAGGCGATCAAAAACAATTCCATCTCCGATTTGGAAGCGGACGAGGACAATTTCTTGTTTCACCTCAGTTCCGTCGGCTCGCTGCAAACCCGGTTGGAAACGAATCGTTCAAGGCTTCACGATGAAGCCCTTGACCTGGAGTCCCAATCATCCCAGCTCACCGACGCCGACTTGGCCACCACCTTGGTTTCCCTGAACCAGGCCCAGACCGCCTACCAGGCAGCCCTTCAGAGCGGTGCCCAGATGTTGCGCAGCTCGTTGATGGACTACCTCAGGTAGTGGATGGAACCCTGGAGGGTCTTGGAAACCCTCAGGAAGCGGTCACGTTGGGTCGCTGAACCCCAGTGGCTGGGAGGAGTTAGCTCTCGGAGGGCTCTCCGTCCTCACTCCCTGATTCCCGGTACTCTTTGAGCTTGTTCCGGAGCGTCCGGATGCTGATTCCCAAAACAGAAGCCGCCTTGGTTCGATTGCCCCCCACGACCTCCAAGGTTTTCAAGATATGTCTTTTTTCAAGCTCGTTCAGCGGAATTGTCTCGTCCGGATCATCTTCAGGCTGGGAGGA
>DEAY01000290.1:1719-14483 GCA_002348345.1 Verrucomicrobia bacterium UBA2970 | reverse complement strand
TCGGAATCTGCCAAAATTGCAACCAAGAACCTACCAGCAATTTCTTTGGCAAGCCAGACCACACGGCCTGGATCTCGTGACGGATCGGTATTGGCGATTCGCCCTCCATTCAACCTAAATCAACCCTGCATGCATAAACCCTGCGTTCAACCTCTGAAACAGGGCTTGATCCGAACCTTAACGGAAATCCATTGGTTGTGAACTGAGCGTTTGAGGGCACACCTCACTCCTTGGCCCTAATGGTCGACAAGGTCTTGGAATCAACCGTGAGTTCACCTTCTCCCGGAAATGTCTCTCCCCCCTCCCAAACGGATTAAGCAGGAGATCAAAACCGGCTTACGCGGAGCCGAGGATTCGAACGCACAATCACATCGATGTTTAGGCCGACTCGGGCTCTGCCCCTGCCAATGGCCCGCTTCGCCCCATCAGCACCGCTGGAAGCAGGACGAACACGGCACCCAGGGCCAGCCCAAACGCGAGGGCGCTCAATCCTCCAAAATGCTGAACGGGCGGGAACGACGTTGCCATCAGAAGGGCGAAGATCCCACCCAACACGAGGCTGGAAGTCACCATCGGACGCGATTTGATTTGAATGGCCCGACCGAGCGCTCCTTCTGGGTCGGCCCCGGATGTTCGAATCTCCAGCCACTGGGTCAAAAAGTGAACGGTATCGTCAATCGCAATTCCGAACGCCACCGCTGCGATCATGACGGTGATGGAGTTCAACGGAATCTGCAGCCAAGCGGCCACGGCAACCAGCAATCCAACCGGAAGCGCGTTCACCATGACCGCCACAAGAGCCAACCACCATGACCGCCACAGACCAACCAGGAGGACAAGAATCAGGCCCAGTGCCAATCCAGCACTCTTCAACTGGCTCTTCACCAGTTGTTGATCGGCTTCCAAGATACTGTGCAGGCCTTGCGAGGCATGAATGGAAACGCCCGCTGGTTTTTCCGACTCCGCATAGGCGAGAATCTTGTCCAGAAGCGCCAGATATTCGTTGGAAGGCTGGTCCGGGGAGCGCACGACGAGGTTCGCCGTCCTAAAATCAGCATCGCACAAGGCCTCGAAGAAAGGAAACCGCTGCGCCTTCAATACCAACGAGAACGTTCCCAACAACAGGGGATTGGTCGGGAGAGCCAGACTTCCCTCTTTCTCACCTTCCCAAATCTGATTCATCATGGCAAGAACTTGAGCGTAGGAGTAAGCCCCCGACACGCCCGATTGGGCTTCTGCATACTTCTGCACCCGGTCGAGATACTGAAGAAAGGCCAGCCGGTTCACCCCGTTATTCGATCCCGAGTCGATCTCCAGTTGGAACATGTTGAACCCGCCGTAGCTCTCATTGAACCGCTCGCCGGCTGACCGGCTCGGACTCTCAATCGGCAAAAACTCGATCGGGCGAACCCCCATTCGAAGCGCCGGCACAGACACAGCGATCAACACCACCAGGCCGAGGCTTGAGCCCACGATCACCCCACGAAACCGCCTGACCTTCGCCAGCCAGTCAACCGAGCGATCCCGATCCGAATGATCGCCGGCGAGCCCCCAATCCAAATCGCCAAGGGTGGATCGGTAGTAAAGCGTCATCAGAGCCACTCCCGGCCCGAAAGTCATCACGAACACGACAGCCACGCCATAGGCTCCCACCAGGCCAGCCTCGCGAACCTGGGGAATCTCCGCCAACCCGAGGGACAACAACCCCGCCATGGTGGTGAGCGTGGCAAAGCCGCAAGACTTCAAGATTTGCCGGGTCGCCCGGGGAACCACCTCTCCCCATTGGGTCATCCGCGCGCGCTGGCAGGCAGTGCCCAGGTGAACCAGAAGCGTGAGATGAATTCCGGCCCACAAGGGAAACAGGAGCAGCGTAAAGACGGTAAAGGGATATCCCCACCACTGAAGCGATCCCGCGATCAGAATCAATGCCATCGCCTGGTTGAGCAACATGAACCCCACGATCCAAGCCGAACGAAACGCGACCCCAAGGGTGACCAGAAGAAAAAGCAGCACCCCCGGCAGGAAACGCCTGAGATCCGCCATGATCGTGGCATCAACCTCCTCCTCGACAAGCGGCAGTCCGATCACTTCGAAAAAAAGATCTCGTGTTTCGAAATCCCCGAACAGGGTGTTCAGTTGGGATCGGAGCTTGCGTTTCGCTTCCTGGGTGTTGAACACCGGATCGAGCGTGACCGTCAGGGTCGCGTGGCGACTATCCGGGGAAACCATGACATTCCTGATGAGGGGATTGCTCTGGCAATAATTCCTCAATCGCTCCAGTGCCTGCGGATCGGAAGTCTCCCGACTCACGAGCGGCACCATTTCGAATGAAAACCCCTTGCGGACCGGCTTGTAGGAATGCGTCAAACTCTTAACATCCCGGACCCCGTCAATCGTCATGATGGCATCGCTCACCGTGGCGATTCCCGTGATGCCCTCCTTCGAAAACACATCCGAACACTCCACATCGATGATCAGGATAATCTGGTCCGGGAAGACCGCGGTCACCTTCTCAAGAGTCGCCTTCTGGCTGGGGTTGCTCTCCAGCAGGGTGTCGGCGTCCGAACGCACGTGAAGACTGCGCAGTTGGAGGGCCAACGGGATCAAGACCAGGGCGATGAACCCCAGGCTAAACCGTGGATACCGCTCGAAGGGATTCCCACTCATGACGCTTTCCTGTTTGTCGGTTCATTTCACTGAAGGCCCCGAAGGTCGCCAAAAGCGAGCCCTCCTTTATACCCCGGTTTGCCTAGAATGTTTCAACCTCGTCGGCCGCCGACGTTTTCGTCAAGGCCACATGACACGCCACCTCACGTCGATCCACCGTTTTCACCAATGCCGGCCTTTCGTCGTGACATCGCGCTTCGGCCACCGGACAACGCTTGAAAAAGGCACATCCCTCGGGTGGCCTGAGGGGAGAGGGCACATCGCCATCCCGCCTCCTGCCTCCCTGCTGGTCCCGTATGCGGCCCGGTACGGCCCGGACGAGTGCCTGGGTGTAAGGATGCCGTGGGGAGCGCACGACCTCCGACGTGAGCCCCGCTTCCACGATCTCACCCAAATACATGACGACCACCCGCTGGCAAAGATGCTCCACGACCGCAAGATCATGGGAAATAAACAAGTAGGCCACCCCCGAATCCTCCTGAAGCGATCGAAGAAGATTCACGATCTGGGCCTGCACGGAGACGTCAAGGGCGCTCACCGGTTCATCACAAATCATCAGCTCAGGCCGCACCGCAAGCGCTCGGGCAATCCCGATTCTCTGTCGCTGGCCGCCGCTGAACTCCCGGGGGTAGCGATTCGCCACCATCGGGTCCAACCCCACCCGGCCCAGCAGGGAAGCGACCTCCTTCCTCAACGCCTCTCGATCAGGGCAAAGCTGATTGATCACCATGCCCTCGGCGATACTCTCACCCACGGTGAGTTTCGGATTCAACGACCCATAGGGATCCTGAAAGACCATTTGCACGGAACGGCGGTAGGCCCCCAACCCGTTCCGGTCCAGGTCCCACACCGATTGGCCCTTGAAGGTCACGGCGCCATGGGCAGGTGGTTGAAGCAAGGCCAGGCACTTGGCGAGCGAGCTTTTCCCACAGCCGCTTTCTCCCACCACGCCAAGGGACGCCCCTGCCTCGAGATCGAAGCTCACGCCCCGAACCGCCTGCACCGACCGGTCGCCCTTGCCCCAAAAGGACGGTTCGCCGGGATAGTGCACGGCAAGATCTCTGACCGAGAGAAGGCTCATGATCGGTTGAGCACCGGACACCGAACCTCAACCTCGGAATCGATTGAAAGGAGTGCCGGTCGGTGGCTGCCGCACTCCGGCCGGGCGTCGGGACATCGCGGGTGAAAGCGACAGCCTGTGGGAAAATCCCCCGCCAGTGGCACCTGCCCGGGAATCCCTTCCAACCTTTGATTCGATTCCCCCAAACGAGGAACCGCCCGAATGAGGGCCCGGGTATAGGGGTGCCGGGGATTGCCTAGGACGGTCGCCGTCGACCCCGTTTCAACGATTTGCCCGGCATACATGACCGCCACCCGATCGGCAAACTCCTCGACCACCCCGAGATTATGGGTGATCAGGAGCACGGCCATGCCCAGCTTTTCCCGAAGCGCCTGCAACAAATCAAGAATCTGCGCCTGAAGAGTCACATCCAAGGCGGTGGTCGGCTCGTCAGCAATCAAAAGCTCAGGCTCCGAGGCCAGTGCCATCGCAATCATGACGCGCTGCAACATCCCGCCTGAGAGCTGGTGGGGAAAGGCATCGATCCTCAATTCCGGTGATGGAATCCCGACCATGCGCAGCAAGTCGATCACTCGATCGCGGTGAAATCGTTGGGGCCGGTGCAACTGAAGCATCTCCCCGATTTGCTTTCCAATTCGGATGACCGGGTTGAGGTAGGCAACCGGATCCTGAAAGATGTAACTGATCTTTCGCCCGCGAACCCTCCTGACGCTGGGCTCATCCGCCCCCAGCAGATCCAACCCCGCCATCCGGATCTCGCCGCCCCGGTAGACAAAGGTGTCCTCGGCCAACAAACGGGTCAACGCTAAGGCCGTGACACTTTTGCCGCATCCGCTCTCACCGATCAGACAAAGTGCCTCACCCCTTCTGATCTCAAACGAAAGATCATCCACCAAGTGCCGGCAACCCTCCTCAAGCTGAAGGTCGATGGATAAATTCTTGATTTCCAACAAAGCCACTCGCTGATCCCCTCTTCCAAAGGCCCCCGTCTTGGGAGAACCGGGCTTGGAAGATCCTCCTCATTCCCGGCTTGAACCCGTCGTTCGCTGCCCGTTACCTTGCCGCCTTGCTGTCTTGAAAGCGAGCGCGAAACGAATGCCCATGTCTAAGTCGGAACCTTCATCCCCATCACCGTCCCCGCTGAGACCCATTTCCCAGTTCAAGGAGAAGGCCGCCCAGGCCGGAGTCCGACTGGATCTGCCGGACTTCGAAACCACGCCCGCCGCCCTCCGGGCGTCCATGGAGACGGCGATCCAAGAGGCCAACCAACGCCTCGACCGGATCGCCTCCCTGACTCCAGACTCGATCGGATTCGACACGACCATTCGCGAGCTCGACGATTGTCTCTATCCGCCCAATCTGGCGGCCAATCGAATCTACTTGATCAAGGAGACCCATCCTGAATCCGCGATGCGCGAGCAGGCCACCGAACTCATCAAAGAATTTCAGGAGTGGGCGGTCGGCCTTGACTATCGGGAGGATGTCTACCAGTCCATCAAAGCCTTCGCCCAAACCCGACCTCAACTCAGTGGCGAAGACCATCGACTCTACGAGGACACTCTTCGAGACTACCGACGAGCTGGACTTGATCTTCCCGCTTCGGAGCGCAATGAAATCGAACGGCTCCGCAAGCAACTCAGTCAGGTCTCCACCGATTTTGACGCCAACATCACCCAGGCCTCGGGCCACATCCGATTTTCCCGGGACGAACTCGAGGGGCTCCCGAGCGCCTTCCTCGACCAGGACGATCTCCTCGACGAAACCAACCATTACGAGCTCCAGGCCAATGTCACCTGGCATTTTGTCACCGTGATGGAGAATGCCAAACTGGAAGAAACCCGACGGCGGATGAAGACCGCCCGTTATTCGCTGGCCGCCGACGACAACATCGACCTCCTCAATGAGATCCTTCGACTGAGGACCCAGATCGCCAACAAATTGGGCTACGCCTCCTGGGCCGATTACAAGACGGAGCCAAAGATGGCCAAAAACGGGGCGAGGGCGCTCCAGTTCCTTCGCGAATTAAACGAGGGACTTGAGCAGAAATTCACCGATGAGTTGGAGCGGTTTCGTCAACTCAAGATCGAAGAAACGGGGGATCCCGACGCCGTGCTCCGGGTTTGGGACTGGCGCTACTACGCCAACCAATTGAAGAAGCGGGAGTATGACGTGGATACCGAACAACTCCGCGCCTTCTTCCCCTATCAACAAGCCCTGCAGGGGATGTTCCAAACCTTCGAGCGCCTCTTCGGTCTCACGTTTCAGGCCATGGAGGCGCCCTATCGGTGGGTCGAGGATCTCCAGCTCTATCTGGTCTCCGATGCCGAAACCGACACGCCCCTCGGCACTTTTTATCTCGATATGTTCCCGCGGAAGGGGAAGTTCAATCACTTCGCTCAATTCGGACTCATCGACGGAAAACGCCATGCCGACGGTCTCTATCAGGGCCCCTGTGTGGCGTTGATTTGTAATTTCCCCACTCCGTCCGAAGACCAACCGTCACTCCTTTCCCACAACGAAGTCGAAACCCTCTTTCACGAATTCGGCCACGCGCTTCACTCGCTCCTCACCCAGGCCAACCACTCCCGCTTCTCGGGAACCAGCGTCCCCCGGGACTTTGTCGAAGTCCCCTCCCAGATGCTGGAGAACTGGATTTGGGATCAGGCCGTGCTCGATACCTTCGCTAGAGATTACCGGGATCCCAGCAAGAAGATCCCGGCGGACATCATCCAGCGTCTCAAGGAAGCCCGTCTCGCCACCATCGGCACCTTTTATCGTCGACAGCTCAGTTTCGGGTTGCTGGATCTTGAACTCCATTCGGTCTCCGATCCGGACGCCGTGCCCGACGTCCTGGAGGTCGCCAATCGCATCCTCGCCGATGTCTTCTTGCCCTCGCCTCCGGGGACCGCCTTCGTTGCCAGCTTCGGTCATCTGACGGGATATGACGCCGGTTACTACGGTTACGCTTGGTCGGATGCCATCGCCGCCGACCTCGCCACCGTTTTTGAAGAGTCCCCGAAGCGGTTTTTCGACATCGCCGCTGGAAAGCGGCTTCGGGAGGAGATCTACGCGCCGGGTGATTCCCGGGACGTCAACGAATCGATCCTGGCGTTTCTCGGTCGACCTCGATCGATCAATCCCTTCCTCCGATCCATCGGCATCCCCGCAGGCGAACCGGGGGCTTGACCCCGGGAGGGGTTCATCATCACCGGCTTGAGGGCACCAGGTGCGATCGTAGGATCCCACGACACCCTACATCGGATAGATCAAATACTTCTTTCGGCGCTCCTTGAACGCGTTCACCTCCGTCTCCCATCCCTTCGCGATCGATTCGATCGAGCGACCCGCCTGGAGATCTCGCCGGGTGGCATCGGTTCCATTGACCTTGTCAAACATACGCCAATCCTTGCCCCGTTGCAGCGCCGCTTGAAACAAGTCACGACCATTCACCCGCTTGAGGGCATCCAACAAATAATAATTAAGAACCGTCAACGGCGCTCGCGCGGGGTCCTTGAAGACAATCTCCAGCGACGGCACAATCCGCCCCCGGGATGCCTTTCTCTGGGAAACGATCTTTGAGGAATGGAACCACACGCCCGGCAATCTCAACCCATTCAACGTGCGTGCCGTTTCCTCAGCCTTCAGCCAATCCACGGCCACATATTCAAAGGGACGCGCCGTATGAATTCCGATATCCACCCCACCGATTTCCCCCAGCATCCCCGTGGCCACCTGAAACATCGGGGAGCGTCCGTAGGGGACATTGGGCGACGTCGGCACCCACTTCAATCCGGTGTCCTTCCAAACCATGGATCGACGCCAACCCGACATCGGCACCACGATCAGACGGCAGGTGTGTTCGTTCATTCGCTCCCCCTTGATCATTCGCGCCAACTCGCCACTCGTCATTCCGTACACGTAGGGAATGGGCCAGTATCCGACGAGGGAACGGAACCGCGGATGATAGTGAGGTCCCTCCACTCGAACACCGCCTAATGGGTTGGGCCGATCGAGCACCATGAAGTCCACCCCGGCCCGACCGCACTCCGCCATCGCCTTGCCCATGGTGGAAATATAGGTGTAAGAGCGCGCTCCGGTATCCTGGAGGTCGTAAACCAAGACATCAATGGTCCTGAGCATCTTGGGGGTGGGCTCGCGTACCGGCCCGGGCCCATACAGGGAAAAGACCGGCAACCCGGTTTTTCGATCCGTCGAATTCGGAAACTCCTTCCCGGCGGGAATATCGCCGTAGACACCATGTTCGGCTCCAAAAAGGGCCACCAGGTTCACCTCGGGAGCCTTGTGAAGAAGATCAATCGTGGTTCGACCGTTGCGGTTCACCCCACTTGGATTGGTCAACAAACCGACGCGCTTATCCGCCAAATAAACAAAGGCTCGGGCCGCCAGCACATCCGACCCCAAGAGCACGGGCGAGGCCCCCCGGAGGGCAACCGCGGCGCCGAAAACAGCAATCAGTCCAAGTAACTTCCCTTTCATCGTCCAGATCTTTCGTTTATCGCTGACCCACGGCATCACCCTCCGATCAGCGACGGGATGTTGTCCGATCACAACACAGGCTCATCGGACCGGCAAGCCCGCAGGAGCATGACTTAAATCCCTTCGTCTTTCTCAATCGCCACCCGCCGCCGCTCGTCCTAGCCGATCACGAATCCCCTCCCACTCGTCCGTTTCCGGGGGTGCCTCAACGACAATCAACTCGCTCCCCGACTCATCGCATAAGTGGAGCTCCGAGAAGAGGGCCCGGGCATAGGCTTCGACATCATGAGGGATCACCGCCACTCGCGCCCATCCCCCCGAATCTGGGATCCCTTCGTAGGCGACCACGCTGGTTAACCGCCGTGGCACCTTGTGGGCCTCGACCAACCGACTCAACGAACCGGAATCGCTCCACGAACCGAGCACCAGGCGGGCCTTCGGCGCGTAGTGGTGCTTGAGTTGCCCTGGACTTCGGAGAACGGACTCGTCCCGGTCGAGGGATTCGTTGGCCTCCCAATCCAAATCGGGGCTGGCCGCCTGCAGGGACAGGCGATGGATCATGCCCGGCCGAAGCACGCGGGCGGGCCGCCCCACCAGATCCACCACGGTGGATTCGATTCCCACCGCCGCATGACCCCCGTCCACGATCAGCGGCACGCGACCATCAAGCTGCTGGAGCACATGATGCGCTTGGGTGGGTGACAATCCATTTGATCGATTGGCACTCGGAGCCGCGAGCGGGACTCCGGCAGTTTTCAGGACAGCCTGCATGACGGGATGACTGGGCCAACGAATCGCCACGGTCTGCCCCCCCGCGGTCACCTCCGGTGGAATCCGTTCGGACTTCGGCAACACCAAGGTCAGGGGACCCGGCCAAAAAGCTCGAGCCAAACTTGAAGCAGCGGGCGAAAATCTCTCCACACATTGCTCCACCATGGCCCAGGATCCGACGTGCACGATCAGGGGGTTATTCGACGGACGCCCTTTCGCCTCGTAGACGCGACCCACCGCTTCGGGGGAGAGGGCATTGGCGGCCAGCCCGTATACCGTTTCCGTGGGCAGGGCAACTGGATGACCTTGCAACACAAACGCCGCGGCTCGCTCGACGGCCGCCTCGAAGGCCGCCTTCGTGTTCGTTGGTATCAGTTCTGTCTTCCGATGACTCATCAACGCTTTGGGCTTCCCGGGCTTGATTCCCCTGGTCTAGACTCCCGCCTATGCTCGATTCACTCACCGCGCAGCTCAAGGAATCTCGAGATCTATCGGCGGATCAAATCGCCGAGGTCGTCGACGCGCTCGTTTCGGAGGCGATTGAACCCGAACCCAAAGCAGCGTTTCTCACCGCCCTTGCCCAGAAGGGAGAGAGCATCGAAGAAATTGCCACGTTTGCCAAGATCCTGCGTGACAAATCCCTTCAGCCGCCCCTCTCGGAATCCTGCCGAAAGCGGGAGATCCTCGACGTCTGCGGCACCGGTGGCGATCATCAAAACACCTTCAACATCTCGACCACCGTCGCCCTGGTGGCCGCCGCCGCCGGCATCACCGTCGCCAAGCACGGCAATCGAGCGATCACCTCGAAATCGGGGAGCGCGGACGTCCTCGAGGCCCTGGGCATCCGGATCGATCTGAGTCCCGACGAAACGGCGGCATCACTGGAGGAGAACGGATTCGCCTTCTTCTTCGCCCAGAAATACCATCCCGCCTTCAAACACATTGGCCCGGCCCGAAAGCTCTGCGCGGAGCAAGGCCAGCGCACGATCTTTAACTTCCTGGGGCCTCTGTTGAACCCGGCGCGGCCCACCGCCCAGTTGATCGGCGTTCCCCAACCTGCTCTCTGCGAACCCATTGGGAAGGTCCTCCAATCCATCGGGATCCGCAGGGGAATGGTCGTCTCGGGCGATGTCGGATCGGGGAACTTAGACGAGCTTTCCACCCTGGGAACCAATCAAATCGCCGAGTTCTACCAGAATCGCGGGTTTAGCGTCCAACAACTCGATCCCAAAAGTTTCCCGATCCAAAGCGCCCAACTGGAAGATCTCAGGGGAGGAAACAGTGAGGAGAACGCCGCGCTAATCCGATCGATCCTCAGCGGAAACGACAAGGGACCCAAGCGGGACGCGGTGCTGCTCAACGCCGCCGCCGCCTTGTTCGTCGCGGAGAAGTGTTCGTCCCTGACCCAGGGCTGGGACCTTGCCGGGGAACTGATTGACAACGGCTCGGCGGAGGCGAAACTCGCCGCTCTCTCCCAATCCTAGCCCTGGGTTTGACCGAAGTAAGACCATGGCAGTCTTAATTTGAAAAAATTTGAAGAATCCCGACAAAACCCCGTCCAAGCTACAGAACACGGAAGTGTGACCATCAGCGGAGAACACTAAGTAGGGCTCGTGTCCCCACGAGCCGGGCGGCCAAAGGCCGCCAATCCCGGCGGAGTCTAAGGTGAAGCGGTATCTGTAATGGACCAAAAGGCAAGCTGACGCTTGCCCGGCTCGTGAGGACACGAGCCCCACCTGATTCCACGGTATTCTCCACTCTTGGTCCGCCCCAAAGTAGAGCACGGCGGCGCCATGTTCAGGATTGACCGAAACGGTTAAACCGGTAATTCTGGCCGAAAGCCCCGATCAATTTGACTAGTTAACCAATCAAACACGCGAAGGTAGTTATGGACAATCAAACCCCCAACCCGGCGAACGGCTCGGAAACGCGTCGGAAATTCATCAAGAAAACCGGCACTGCCGCGGCGGTGGTCGCCGCCTCGACCCAGCTCGCCCCCACTCCGGTCTATGGTCAAAACCAAGCCCCCTCCACGGGCCGCGTGATTGGCGCCAATGACCGAATCAACGTCGGTTACATCGGCGTCGGCGGTCAAGGACAAGCCCACGTCCGAAGCATGAAGGGTCATGCCGGGGAGAGCAATATCGAGCAAGTCGCCGTCTGCGATGTCTCCAAATCCCGAATCGACCAAGCCCGGAAAATTATCGGCAAAGAAGTTCCCGGCTACGAAGATCACCGCAAATTACTCGAGCGGAATGACCTCGACGCCATCTGCATCGCCACCGTCGATCACTGGCACATGCCTTGTGCGATCGACTCCATGGAAACCGGGCGTCACGTCTACGTGGAGAAGCCGATGACCCGCTACCTGAGCGAGGCCTTCAAGATCCACGAGGTCGTCAAGAAAACCGGCAAGAAACTCCAGGTGGGTTCGCAGGGTTGTTCCGCCCGCAAGTATCACAAAGCGGCCGAGCTCATCCAGAGCGGTGCGATCGGGCCCCTGGTTCTGGGCCAGACCTCTTACATGCGCAACAACCCCAAAGGTGAGTGGAACTACAAGATCCAGCCTTGGGCCACCCCGAAAGACATGAACTGGGACCGGTGGATGGGCAGCGTCAACAAGAAGATTCCGTTCAATGCCGATCACTACTTCCGATGGCGCAAATACCTTCCCTACTGCGCCGGGCTCTTGGGAGACCTTCTGCCTCATCTGGCCCACCCCTTCATGCTGGCCACCGGCAACCCCGAATTCCCCTCGCGGGTCGTTTCCCTGGGGTCGAAGGCATGGAAGACCGACCGCAACACCCCGGGCACCTACGAGCGCGATGTGGACGAAAGCGTCCAGGTGCTCGCCGAATTCCCCAGCGGCTTCAACCTGATGCTGGCCAGCTCAACGGTCAACGAGCAGGGCATGACGGAGATGATCCGGGGACACCACGGCAGCCTCTACATGGGCGGCCTGAGCAGCACACGGATCGAACTTCGCCCTGAGCGGAAATTCGCCGACGAAATCGATCCTGAAACGTTCGAAGGGTTGCTGCCCGGCGAGCAAATTCGCCACCATGAACGCAACTGGTTGGACTGCATCCGCGACGGCAAGGAGCCCAATTGTAACATCGACCTCGCGGTACGCGTTCAGACGGTGATCTCACTTGCCGAAATCTCGGATCGACTGAATATCATGTGCCTCTTCGACGAGAAGACCCGAAAGATCACCACTGGAGACGGTAAGGAAGTGGAAGAGCTCGACTACGGCGTTGCCGAGCTTTCCTAAGCTTCACGCACAATTAACGCAAGTTCCGCCGGCTCACGCTGGCGGAATTTTTTTTTGACCACGGATTACAGGGATTCCACGGATGAAGATTAGTTAACAACTCGCTTCCAGCGGAGTTTAGCTTCTTTAAAGTTCAACAGGAGTGCTACCTTGAGCTCGGTAATGTTGAGATACCCCAGCATCTGTGCTGTGTGGCTTATACTGAAAGCCGAGACGACCTTGGTATCAACGATCACCTTCCCATCGAGAATCAGATCAGGTATCAGGCTTCCAATCTCTGTGCCGTGATAGAACACAGGATAACTCTTCTGCTGCTCAACCTCCAGTCCGCTGCGCCGCAACTCGATCACGAGAGCGTTTTCGTACAACTTCTCATCCAACCCTGGCCTCAACTCATTCAGAACCCGCATAGCGGCCCCAATCGCTCTCTGCGTCAACTCTCCATGTTTCATAACAAACCATTTACTTGCAAGT
>DEAY01000290.1:0-1390 GCA_002348345.1 Verrucomicrobia bacterium UBA2970 | reverse complement strand
ACTTGCAAGTAAATGGTTTGTTATCCGTGGAATCCCTGTAATCCGTGGTTAAAAAAATGGAAACCGTCAAACTAGCCCGCGAAGCCATGGCAACCCGATTCGAAATCGTGCTCCACGGCGACAACCCCATCTCCCTCCGCGCCGCCGGTGAGGAAGCCCTCGAAGAAATTGAATGGGTAGAAGCGCAACTCTCCATCTACCGCACCGACAGCCAGATCAATCACGCCAACCTCCGGGCTGCCTTCCAACCGGTCAAACTCGAACCGACGATCTTCGAACTCCTCAAACACTGCGAGCACCTCTCTTCGGTCACCCAGGGCGCCTTCGATATCACCTTGGGTCCCCTGGTCCGTTGTTGGGGCTTCATGGGGGGGGCCGGGCAGCTTCCAGCCCCTGAGGCAATTGCCGCGGCGCAGGCGCTGGTCGGGATGCATCACGTCCACTTGGATGAACAGGCATACACGGTGCAATTTGATCGCGAGGGCGTTCTTCTCGATCTTGGCTCGATTGGCAAGGGATACGCCCTGGAACGAGCCAAGGAGATTCTCGTGGAAAACGGCATCCAAAGCGCCCTCATCCACGGTGGCACGAGTACCGTCGCCACCATCGGGATTCCCCCGGATCAAGACGCGTGGAAAATCGCCATCACGCAACCCACCGAAGAAACGGAAGAAACGACGACCATGGGCATCGCGGAGCTCACCGGAAACGCGCTTTCCGTTTCCGCTGTCTGGGGGAAGTCCTTCAAAACCGGGGATCGGGAGTACGGGCATGTCCTCGACGCCCGCACCGGACAGCCCACGGCAGGGGCGGTTCAGGCTGCCGTGACCCTGCCTTCGGCTACGGATGCCGACGCGCTCTCCACCGCCCTTCTTGTGGCCGGGAACCACGGAATTCCATGGCTAGACCATCATTTTCCCGACCACGAGTATCTGCTGCTCAAGCCCGGCAAATGCCCTCTCATTAAAGGGATCCTTCCTCGCCCCCCAGAAGATTGCTAAACGAAGGCCCCAAGCTTCCCGATGTCGCCAAAGCTTTGGATGAGCTACTCACTAGTGGCTCAAATAAAACAGTGGTCATTGCCTAGTTTAAGGCCGAATGCGTTGCCTTACTCAAAGAGATCAACCGAAGCGGGGACCCGCTGGTCGGTTGATCGCCGCGTCATCAGCCCCACCGCCTAGGCGATGAGATCATGGGCGACATCCCCGTGCACGTCCGTGAGTCGGAAGTCACGCCCCGAGTAGCGGTAGGTCAACCGGGTATGATCGAGCCCCATCAGATGGAGCAACGTCGCGTGGAAATCGTGAACATGCATTGATTTCTCGACCGCATGCATTCCGAGTTCGTCGGATTGGCCGTAGGCAAGCCCCCCCTTCACCCCGCCTCCGGC
>DEAY01000189.1 GCA_002348345.1 Verrucomicrobia bacterium UBA2970 | reverse complement strand
CGTTGACGCGATGCTGCTGGTTCCCTTCGTTGAAACCAGTGTACCAAACCTTCTGATAATCAGCCCGCCCGTCGTGATCCCGGTCTTCGGCATAGAGAATCTCGGGAGCCGCGCTGATAAACACCCCCCGCCCCCAGGGGAAAACGCCTGTCGGAAAGTTTAACCCACTGAGAAAGACGACGGACTGGTCGTAAACGCCATCTCCATTCTGATCTTCAAGACGACGCACCTGGCCGCCTGGTTTCCCCGCTCCATCGACCCCCATGGGATAATCGCCCATTTCGACCACCCAGAGCGTTCCATCGGCTCCCCAATCAAAATAAACCGGATCGCTGATCAACGGCTCGGATGCCACTAATTCGACGGTCAGTGCGTCGTCGTATTCCATCGCCTTCATGGACTCCGGACCCGTTTTCGGGGCAGGAAGCGCACCGGCGATCAGCGTCTCAAAGGATCGACGATCAACCAGATCCGGAAGGCCTGCGGTCTCCTCGTTTTGGACCCACATGCTTCCCGAGTGAAACCATGCGCCATTGTGACGAAAACGACCGTCGCGAACAATTGGAGGAATCAAATCCTCCACACCCGTTCGGGGGCGGTCCACCACCTTTCTCGTCCATCCCGGGGAAAATCCCAGCACCGTTTCTGGAATGAACAAGTGAAGGGAATACGCCTCAGCATTCGATTGAATCAAGTCCTCGAACCCGTCGTGATTGATATCAACAAACCGGACGCCATTATCCCGACCTTGGTCGTCCACCACCCGGATTCCCTCCGGCAGAGCCATTCCCGAATCCGCCCAAGTCAGTCGCTCATCGCTCCAGGCCAGCACATGGTTTTGCCCCGCGATTCGACAAATTAATTCCGCCCGTGAATCGCCGTCCACATCACGCAATCTCACACCCGTATCCCTACCCTCTTGACGCGTCCAAACCGACTCGCTTCCCACGCGAAGTTCTCGAACCAGTTCCGGCCGCTCCACCCACCGCGTACCATCGAACCGCCAGGCACCGGCATTCCGGTCACTCCGAATAATCGCACTCACCTGTCCGGACTCGTCCAGGCGCCCGAACTTTACCCCTGTCTCCAGCGCGTTGGAATCAACCAATTGGGCGGGAAATCCGCTTTCCCGCCAGCGTCCGGAAACCGGGTCCCAAACCCGGGTCAACTGGGTCCGTCCGTTTCCAATCACCACATCCAGGTAATCATCCCCATTCAACTCCACCAAGCGAACCCCGTTGTCACTTCCATCGGCAGCGCGGAGCGGTTCTCCTCGTAACAGATGCTCGTTCATCCGTTCCAAGGCCTCAGCAAAGTTCAGGAACAATACCCGATCCCCGTATCGCTCCCGGGCGTCATCAATGAACTCGATGACTTGATCGTTCCGAATCCAACCGTGGGGATGGAAGACGAGGTTAAACACCCCCTTCTTCTGAACGGTCAAATCCAGAGCCACTTTCCAGTCACGCACGGTATCCGGATGGTTGTTTCCTTGGATGTTCTGCGCCTCCCAGTCGCTGGGAACCATGCAAGGAAACTCCCAGCAAAGGTTTCCAATCACGTAGGGATAGGGATAGTTTTCGATCGTCGTCACAAAGGATTCAAAAGGCAAATAGCGAGCAAACCGCTCGTCTCCCTCCTCCGTCCACACTGCCTCGCGCGGCAACGACGGATCCCGGGGCGTGAATGAGCACATGACCGACGAATCAATCTGCAAAAACTGCCCTGCTGGATTCGTTCGATTAAAGAGTTCGGCATAGAAACGAGGGCTTGGACTGTTGATGGAATCACAACAAGGCATCCGGAATGCCACCGGCCGATTTCCAGGGATGTGGTTCAATAAATCAATCCCCCCGAAATACGTATCCTCGGCTCCTTGAAAGTCGTTCCGATCGAGAAGCGGACAGGGATGCGTCAGGGTATGCACCTCAATCGTCACCCCTTCCTTAAGCCAGGTCTGATAGTGGGCCTCACCGGGCTCGGTGGCGTTGGTCATGATACTCACATGAGCCTTCCCATCACGGGCCTTCAGGCGATCGAGAATCGGCCGCAGGTATTCCTCATACCTGTCATAGGACCGCATATCATCGATGGCGAGCACCACAACGGCATCCACCCGGGAATCGCCCACCCACTGCGGCGTGGTGAGCTTGGGGAACCGATGATCGACGTAAAACGGATCTCGCTCATCCAGCACCGACAGGCTGTCAGCCGTTATCTGCGGCACCAAACACATCCACCCCAACAGGCACCAGAGGCTATCTTTCTTAAGCATCACAATTGGTCTCCTCCTTGGAATCCGCTTCTTCCCCGAAGCGTCAACAATCAAAAATCGAAGTCCCCAATCGTCTCCTTGGTAAAGACCATGATATCCCCCAGGATCACCTGATCGCCCTCGACTTTTTTCTTCCCCAGCTTGCCGGCGTCAAATTCCGTAGCGCCCGCCGACAAGGTTCCCGTCGCAAGCGCCTCGCCTACCAAGACAGTGAGATAACCCAGTTCGGCCGTGTTCCAAAGCACCACCGACTTGACGGTCCCGTCCTCGACATAAGACCGCATGCTGTTGGGGGTTGCCAACCCGGTCACCAGGATCTCCCCCGTCTTCCCCGCCTGACGCACGGCCTCAGCGGCCCCCGGAAAAGAGACCGAGCTGATCCCAAAAAAGCCTTTGATCGCCGGGTAAGCCTTCATCAGATCCTGCGTGACGCTGAAGGCAAGCTTCTGATCCTCATCGGAGGGCTTCACCGCCACCAGATTCAGTTGCGAGGCGGAGGAGGCCAACCGTTCCTTCATATGTTCGATCCAAATATTCTGATTGGCTGCGGTCAAATAGGCCGTCACAATCGCCACATCAGCAGAGACCTCCGCTCCCCCGAGATCCCTGACCATGGTGTCAACCATCCCGTAGGCAATCGCTTGTGCCGTCGCCTGGTTCACAAAGAATTCCCGGCTGTCGGCAACGCCGTCGGCGTCCCACGTGATTACGTGCACCCCTTTTTCTCGGGCCTTTCGCATCGCCGGCCCGACGACATCGGGGTCATTGGGAGAGACCGCGATGACATCGGCTCCCTTGAGCGCGAAAGTTTCGATCATCGCAGCTTGCTTCTCGGGAGACCCATCCGTGGGGCCGTCATAGATCAACTCGACATTACCGAGAGCGGCCGCAGCCGCGCGCGCGCCCTCGGCACACGAACTGAAATAGGGCAGGCCCTTCTTCTTGGGCACGAGATAGAAGGTCACCTTTCGATCCTCTCCAGCGGTGCCTGGCGCCGCCCCTTCGGGCCCCTCGCCACCGGGCTGTCCCCCGCACCCAACACCCAACGCGATTCCAACGAGTATCAATCCCAAGCCGCTCCGTTTCTTCATGATGAATCAATCTCTAAGACGTATTTCGATTGGCAGGCGTTAACCATCGATGCAACAGCACCGAGAGGATTAAGAGGAGCCCCATGACCACGAAGTTTAGTTCATCGCGGCTCCATCGCCAACTGACAAATTCCCGCGTCTCGTGAATGAGCAAGACCCCGAGCACCATCCCCAACAGGTTACCCCGTCCCCCAAAAATGCTCACTCCTCCAGTGACCACGGCGGTGATGACCAACAACTCGATCCCCATCCCAATATCAGCCTTGGCCGTATTGCGCCGGGCCACAAACAGAACCGCCGCCAACCCGGAGGCAAACCCGGAAAAGGCATAAAGCCCCAACAAAACCCGGTTCACCGGCACGGCTGCAAAGCGGCAAGCCTCGGGGTTCATGCCGACGGCATAACAGTAGCTCCCCCACCGGCTCAATCCCACCGCCGAGGCGGTCAGCAACAGCAACCCCATAAAGCACCAAGCGGGTACGGGCAAGCCCCACCAGACGCCCTGCCCCAACCATCCAAACGCCTCGGGAAACGATGAAACCGGCCTCGCCAAACTCAATCCCTCGGCGGCCCCTCGAAAGGCGGCCATGGTCGCCAGGGTCACGATGAGGGGGTGAACCCGAATCCGGGTAACGACGAGACCGTTCAACACCCCGCATAACGTGGCGACCCCGATCCCCATCGTCGCCGCGACCCAGGGAGACAGACCCCGCTGAAACAGCATGCCAAGGGTCACTGCGCAGAGGGCCATCATTCCGCCGACCGACAGATCGATTCCGGCGGTGATGATGATCAGCGTCATGGGAAGGCAGAGAATGGCAATCTCCCAGATGTGAGTGGAGAGTTCCCGCTGAACATCGAGCTGAAGAAACCGCGGCTCGAACATCTGCGCAAAGGCGAAGACGACTCCGATCAGGACCAGCAAAACAATTTCATGCCAGTAACGAAACGACCTCACGATTCCCCCCTCCCCCATCCACGCTTCTGGCTTCGAAGCCAATGATCCAGCAAGACCGCACCCAAAATGAAACATCCTTGAATCGATCGCGACCAGTAGGTGGCATTCTCACCCAGCTTCAGAAAAATCAAAACTGTTGAAATCATGGTCATCAAGAGCGTGGCCATGACCACCCCCGCCACCGTACCGACGCCCCCAGAAATCGCCACTCCTCCGACCACGACACAGGTCACCACGAGCAGTTCGTATCCCGTTCCAAACCCGGAATCAATGACCGAAAGTTGGGGAGCGCTCACCAAGACCGCGACCCCCACCAGGAACCCGCTCCAGGTGAAGGTGAGCAACTTCACCCAACGCACCGGAATCCCGGCATAGAGGGCAGCCGTTTGATTACTCCCCACCGCATAGACCCGCCGACCAAAACTCGTTCGGGATAGGAGCCAACCGGTGAAGCCGACCACCACGAGCGCAACCCCCACCGAAATCGGGATCGATAGAATGGAACCGGTTCCCAGAAACCGGAGGCCCTCCGGCAAATCGGTAATCCAGCCGCCCTCCAAGATAAACTCAGTGCCTCCCTTGAAAGCCGTCAACATCCCCAGCGTCACGATGATCGAGGGGACCTTTCCGAAGGCGACCAGCACTCCATTGACCGCCCCCATTCCCGCGCCGAGCCCCATGATGGCAAGCGCGGCGAGCGGCACCGGCCAATCCAAATGGCGAGGCGATGTCAGCACTCCCAGGGTCGCGGCAAGGATGCCCATCATCGACCCGACAGAAATATCAATTTCCGCCGTCAGGATCACCACCATCACCCCGCAAGCCATGATGACAATGGGAGCCGCTTGCACGAGCAAATCGTTGACATTCGCAGGCGCCAGGAACGATGGACTCACCGCCGTCGCCACCATGACCGTGAGCGTGATCAACCCGAAAATGCCATAGGCGCGATTCCGCCCCATCAATGCAATCCAGCGGGAGGATTTCGAGAAACGGTCCATTCTCAATCGACTCCCTGACCGTTCCCGACAGGGAGAGCCAACCGCAACACCGCCTCTTCTCCCATCGCCGCCCCGCTTAGTTCCCCCCGAATCTTGCCCTCGCTCATCACCAGAATCCGGTGACTCAATCGAATCAGTTCGGGAAGGTCAGAGGAAATGAACAGAATCCCAACCCCCTCGCCAGCCAGTTCGCGAATCAGCGTATAGACTTCCTCCTTCGCCCCGACATCCACGCCCCGAGTGGGTTCATCCAAGATCAACATCGAGGGTTTTCCTGCCAACCATTTTCCCAGGACCACCTTCTGTTGATTCCCTCCGGAAAGACTGGAGACCGGATCCGATGTCGATTGCAAACGAACATCGAGCCTCTTAATGGCCCGAGTGACGAGCGTTTTTAGCGCGGAGCGCCTCAGGACGCCTCGGCGGGTAAACCGCTGCAACCATGGCAGGGTCAGATTGTCTCCAATCGAAAACGTCTGAATGAGCCCCTCGTGTTGCCGATCCTCAGGAACCAGCGCCATTCCGGAGGCACAACTGGCCGCGACCGAGCCTCCCGGATGGGGGACCCCATTCAGCTCGATCGATCCCTGATCGAAGTCGTCCAGGCCGAAAAGACAGCGCGCCACCTCGGAACGCCCAGCCCCGACCAAACCGCCCAGCCCCACGATTTCACCCGGATAGACATCCAGAGAAACATCGGAAAACATTGGAGCCCGACTCAATCCCCTCACCGTCAACCGAGGCCCTTCCTCCTGGGGCCCTTTCCCCCTCGCCGTCGACCGAGCCGCAATCTCCCGTCCCACCATCCTTCGGATGAGGGTTGTCTCATCCAAATCACAGCAAGGATCCGTACTCACCCAACACCCATCCCGCAACACCGTCACGCGGTCGGCTAATTGAAAGATCTCCTGCAGCCGATGGCTCACATAGAGAATCCCCACCCCGGACTCCCGAAGCGTTTCGATCTGCCGGAATAAAACCTTTGATTCTTTCGCCGAGAGGGAGGCGGTCGGTTCATCCATAACCAGGAGCCGACACCGTGCCAGCAAGGCACGGGCAATGGCGACCATTTGGCGCTGTGCGAGGGGGAGATGCTCAAGCGGCTGATTCAAATCGATATCCTCACCGAGACGACCGAGGATTTCTCGGGCTTGTCTCGCCATCGCGTGACGATCCAGAACCCCGCGGAACCGGCAACATTCTCGACCGACAAACAGATTATCCACCGCGTTCAGGTGGGCAAACGCCACGCTTTCCTGATGAATCACCGCCACTCCCGCCGCCTCGGCCCGTCGCACGTCGCCAAAAGCCAGCGGTCGCCCATCGAAACCCACCTCCCCTTCATCCGGCCGAATAATCCCGGCCAAGATCTTGATCAAGGTCGACTTACCGGCACCGTTTTCTCCGCACAGCGCATGCACTTCTCCCGCATGAATGCCGAATGACACTCGATTCAAGGCCTGGACACCGCCAAAGGCCTTCGAGAGACCCCGAATTTCCACCAGGGACGCGGCGCTATGCGTAACTGGAGGACTGCTGGAGCCCAAGTTTCTGTCGCCTTTCCATTCGTTTCCTTGATTGCTCATCCAGGTAGCCCGACTCCCTAAACGCCTGCAACGGATCGGCCGCGATTCCTTGCGCTTGACGCCATTCCGCCAAAGCCGGGGTCACATCGGTCCGAAAGGCCTCCTGATACACCCGTTCCGCATCGACGATCTGCCCCGAGCGTTGAAATCCCTGGAGCTCATCCCAGTCAATCAGGGAGGCCTTGGCGTAGAGCTCTTGAGCCATCATCGCCGTCTGAATCATGGCCTCCGTCTTGGGCTTGAGGTTGTGTGATTGATCAACCATGTAAGCGATCCGGCATTCGTTCCCAACCGCACCCGCTTCAAATTGGTGGATCTCCGCAAAAATCCGAAAGACCTGATAGGGATCAATTGCCCCCAAGGTCAGATCATCGTCCGCATAACGCCGGTCGTTGAAATGAAAACCGCCCAACATTGATTCATCCAACAGCCAGGCGACAATCTGCTCAATATTCTGAGCGGCGTAGTGATGCCCCGTGTCGACCAAGACCCTGGCCTTATCCCCTGCTTTCTTGGCAAACCAGTAGGCCATGCCCCAGTCCGCGATATCCGTGTGATAAAACGCCGGTTCAAAGGGCTTGTACTCGATCCACAACTCCTGATCAGGGCCGAGGGCATCATGGCACTCTCGCAATGCCGTCTCAAAGAAGCTCTTGCGCTCGCGAATCCTCGCTTGTCCGGGATAGTTGGTCCCGTCGGCAAACCACAATGAAAGAGATCGACTCCCTGTTTCCTTGCCCAGGGCAACACTCTCGAGCAGATGCTCAATCGCTTGACGCCGGACGGCCGGATCAGGGTTGGCGACCGAACCAAGCTTATACTCTTGGTCTTGAAACACATTGGGATTGATGGACCCGATCCGAATCCCCGCCGCGCGGGCCGCCTCAACCACCCTTGCCGCGGGGGCTTGATCGGAAAAATCCCAGAGGACATGGACGGCCATATCCGGACAGCATCCGGTGAACCGGTGAACCGCGGCGGCATCGGAGATCTTGTCAAACACATCGATCGCAGCTCCGGCTTGATAAAACTTGCCAAACCGAGTGCCGGTATCAGCAAATCCCCAAGACGGCAACTCGATGGTAAACTGATCGAGCAGATTAAGAAGGCGACGCTTTCGCTCCGAATTCATGGACCCGGAGATCTTGGAGGAGGGATCGGATCCCTTGAAGTAAATCTTTCCGGAATCTCTACTAGAGCTGCCCCAAGCACGCCTCCCCGATCTATCCCAAATCCTCCAATGCCGTCTAAGCCGAAACCAACCGGCGCTTCGCATCGTGACAACCGCTCCGCCCAGTCAGCGTCATCACGGGCAAACCAATGACTCAGCGCAACAATCTGGATTCACCCATTCTTGCATCCAAATCCTCGCCTCCTGTAGGAGGGATCCTATCAGGGCCAATCGATTAAGCCCCATCGACACCAGGGACCCTCTTCCCAAGGAAATGCCGGGACGCCGAGCGCTCGGGAAAAGAGCCGAAGAATCGACGGGGTCAGTCACCGCCAACTCGAGGTGGAAGCTCCCGCCCAAACCCCAGACACACAGAACGAGCCGATCCGGGAACGGGAAAATGCTCGGATCAGTTCTTCAGAAACGGTTCAGAGGCGCGAGGTCGGCCGCATGCTCTCTCCGTGCGACTGCCCCGCGACACGAACGGGTGCGACCGAAGGCCCCTTTCCCCTTTCTGCAGACTCAATCCGGCGGAGGTTCCGAACATAGACGGTCGATGGATCATTGAGATTGGCCATTCGGCGGCGAAGCTGCTCCTCGAGGTCTTCCATCATCTCGACAAGAACGGCACTCTTGGCCGCCATTTCTCCCGCCACCTGAGCCGCATCGTCCATCGAATCGGCCGAATGCGCCCGACGAGCCACCAAGCCGGCGCCCTCGGCTGCCGCCTTTTCTTCGCCGAAATCAAACTCCGTCTCTGTCCACCGATGCGCACTCATGGTTAAATCCTTCCTTCACGACTTGACGGATTACCTTTCTCCGACCGTGTAGATATGCCCCAATGAAACCCTCCTGACAAGTGCAGAATTCTCCACTCGACAAGCCCTCTCCTTTCTTATCGGGCGAACGATGGACTTCCTAAAACGAAATCCCTCCACTAAGGCAGAACGCCATGGCCAGAATCCCCCATCAGAACACAACAACCCCACCACTCGATCGATCCCCCCCTCTTAGAAAAGCGGTTCAATTTCGCAATTGATTTCTCTGGAAAATGGGGCAATTTAACCAAAGCTTTCTCTGTTTTGGGGATCGCTGGACGTAAGTTTAACATGAGTCAATCCAATCAACCCCTAGATATCGTCGCCTACCTCAAACCCCACTGTGGCTGGAGCGAGGGCGTTCGCGCGATCATGCGAAAATATGATCTGTCCTATGAAGATCGTGACATCATCAACGATCCTTCTCAACGGCAGGAAATGATCGAAAAGAGCGGACAGATGCTCAGCCCCTGCGTCCAGGTCAACGGGACCATGTTGGCCGATGTTAGCGGCGAGGAAGTGGAGGCTTATCTCCTGGCAAACCGTCTGGTTTCCACCTCCGAAAAGGAAGCGGACGCGCCCACCAACGCACCCTGCCCTGATGAGATGCACGACGAACAGGCGATCCAGTTTCGTTCCTAGAAGAGGTCCGGATCAACAGCGTTGACGCGAAGGCATCTGGCGCCTTCGCGTTTTTATTTCCTCCCCACCCAATCCCCATGCCCCCTCCAGCAGCAGACCCGAAAGGGACCCACTGGAGTCTGGAGGACCTTGTGGATTTCGACTACGCCCTCGAGTTCGAACAACGAAACGGGACCCTCTCTCACCCAACTCATCGCCGGATCTACCGCCGCCTCGTCGCGGAAGGTGAGCGCTCCTCTCCTCCATCCACCGAACCCACCCGGGCCCGGGGGTTCCATCACTGGCTCCAACACCAACGATCTCGACCTCTCTTCGGCGAGCACCGCCCGGGAAAAGAGGTCACCCAGGCCCTCGCGGCATTCCGCGTCGGCCTCACGACCCTCGCCATCATCTTAGGAACCACGACAACCGCCACGCTCCTGCGCTACGACGGCACCCAACCCACCAACCTCGCCGGCTTTCTCTGCCTTCTCCTGGGGGGGCAAATCCTGCTGGTGTGCATCACGCTCTCGACCATCCTCTACCGTCGATTTGGCCTTCTCCAAACCCGGGAAGCCCCCCTTCACCACAGCATTCAAGGCCTCTTTCAAAGGACTCTCGAATGGATTCATCGGAAAAGGGAAGCCCAACTCCCGGCAGAATCCCGTCTGCGGCTCAACGCATTCTTCGGAACCCTCACCAAACACCATGGGCACTACCATCCGATCCTCATCGCTCACCTTGGCAGCACTGTCCAGCGGTTCGGCGTCTGGTTCAACTTGGCAGCCCTCACGACCCTGTGCCTTCTGGTCACCGTCAGTGACCGTGCGTTTGGTTGGCAGTCCACCCTCAAAATCTCCGCCCACCAAGTCCACCAAGGCACCCGTCTGCTATCACTCCCCTGGTCATGGATCCTTCCCAATGCATCGCCCAAGTTGGAAGAAATCGAAGGAAGCAGGATTTTTTTAAAAGATGGGATTCGCACCCTTGCCCAGCGAGATTTGGTTGCCTGGTGGCCGTTTCTCATCGGGGCATTGATCACTTACGGCCTCATTCCTCGATCCCTCCTTTGGCTTGGATATCGGCATTTCCTTCATCGGAGTCTGGCGACGCTGACGTTCGACTCTCTCAGTTGCGACCGACTGTGGGAATCCATGCGAACTGAAGTATTAAAGACCACCGCGGACCCGTTGCCACCTCCGGCCGTCCCACCGTCTGTAGCCCCACCCAAGCACGATCCACCGCCCTCCAACCCGACGGATTCGGAACCTTCGGATGCGGTGGATCGCTCGGCGGTTGTCATCATCGAACCGGAATTGGCGAAACGCATCGATCGGGCCCGGACCGATGCCGCCCTTGGAGATCAAATCGGTTGGACCATCAGCGAGTGGATTCATCTCCCCGACGAATTAGAATCCTGGTCCGAGTTTTGGAGACGAACCCAAGCGCTCAGAACCCAAGCCTCATTCAACCGCATCATCCTGGTCCAGGAGGCCTTCCAGCCCCCGATTCGTGAGGCATTGGAATGGATCCAGGAGTTCAGACAGGCGCAACCTCCTTCCGGAAAGATGATGATCTTCCTGGTCGGAAGGCCCCGAGAGCCGGGACGGCGGCGCGACGTCTGCGAGACCAATCAAAGGGTCTGGGAACAATCGATCGAAACCTTGGGAGATGCCAATCTGAGCGTCGACAAACTGGAAATCGAGGATGCAGCCCAATAGTTCGGTCCCCACATATACCGTCGTCGGCCATCCCAATGAGGGAAAATCCTCCGTCGTCGCCACCCTTGCTGAAGATGACTCGGTCCGGATCAGCCCGATCCCGGGAGAGACAACCCATCGCCGCGAGTATCCCGTTCAGATCGACGGGAAAACGGTGATTCAATTCGTCGACACGCCGGGGTTCCAGTATCCCCGCCGGATCCTTGAGTGGTTTCGCACTCATGGCTCCCCCTCGGGGAACCTCAGCAAGGACTTTATCGCCGAGCAGGGCAATGATCCCAAATTGTCCCACGATATTGAGTTACTGACTCCTTTGAGTCAGGGCTGCGGAGTCATCTACGTGATCGATGGAAGTCGGCCGATCAGTAGCACGGATCGGATTGAGATGGAGATTCTTCGGCTTACCGGAAACCCACGGATGGCCATCATCAATCCCAAGGACTTGCAAGAGAACTATGTGGCTCAGTGGAAAAGCACCTGTGCCAAAGCGTTCAATTCCATCCGGGTCTTTGATGCGCATCAGGCCACCTACTCCGAACGGCTTGCCCTCCTGGAAAGTTTAAAGGGAATCAATCAGGATTGGGAAACCGCTCTGGCACAGACGATCACTGCCTTTGAGCAGGACTGGGCAAACCGAATCCATCAGGTGGCTGGAATCCTCTGCGAACTCGTGCGTGAGGGAATCACTCACTCGGAGTCAAAGTCGATCTTCAAACCCAGCCAGGAACAACCCGCCAGACAAGCCCTCCAACGGCGCTACGAGACTTCGCTTCATCAGATGGAGTCGGACCACCACCAAAGCATCCGACGCCTTTTCAAGCACAACATCTTCAACGTGGACA
>DEAY01000347.1 GCA_002348345.1 Verrucomicrobia bacterium UBA2970 | reverse complement strand
CCCCCACCAGCGGGGGGAGCTCCCCCAAGCACCCGGTCGCAACGCCCCCGCCACCATTGATCTCCCGCCGCTGCGATGGGAGCGTGTCATGGCCGGTTGAGCCCGAAACCTCGAGGTTCAGGGAATCTTGACATCGACATTCGGAACATTGTCGCGATGCCAATTCAGAGCCCAGAGCCCTTTGACGGACACGCGATTCACATGACCATCAACAAAGCTCAGATTGATCCCGTCCCCATGCCGTTGAATCGCGAAGCGTCCCATGAAACGCCCCTTGGTATGCGGGAAACGCCCCCCCCCATAACCGCCCCCCTTGAAGTCACGAGGCACAGTATCCTGACCATCCGGCCAAGATCCCACCCAGACCGAATCACCATAGGCGGGCACATCGGCGGGAGCCTCGGAGAATCGGCTGTAGTATTCCGTCATCGGAAAGTCGCTCACGAATCGTCCTTGATTGTCCAACCAAAGATTCATTCCGTAACTCCCATCGGACTGAAGGGAACGCCACGTCTTGTCCGCCGTCCCCCACCATCCTTCATTAGGACTTGGATCTGGTTTGGGGCGCTTGGTGTTCGGGCAAACGATGATTCGCATCACCCCATCCCCGCGTTCGTGGGGATTCTGCTGATACCCGGCATCCCCCAGATATGGGGCGATCTGATGGAACCAGTATTTCCCCACCTCCCCCACCACGGGAGGCACGTGATCCCCGAAATCGTCGGCATAAAACCGGGTCGCCAGCGCCATCTGTCGTAACTGGTTGCCGCAAAGCGTTTCCTTCGCTTTGGCCTTGGCCTTCGACAATGCCGGCAAGAGCATCCCAGCCAGGATGGCAATGATGGCAATGACCACCAGGAGCTCGATCAGTGTAAATCCAGCCGCTTTCCTCACCATGCCCCCAATCCTTATCCACTCCGACGCTTCCCGTCAACGGCGCTGCCCCTCCTCCAAACAGACGCTGAGACCAGACTTTTCCCGCCCCCGGACCGGCTTTCCCCTACTCCGAGGCCACCTTCTGCGCCGATTCCGCCGCCACCTCGAGACACGCCTTGATGTCAGCGATAGGGTCGTTGGGATTCTCCTCGTATTCCAACGAGAGGGCCCCATCCGCCGGAAAGCCGATTTTCTTCAACGCCCGGAAGACTCCCACGACATCAAGGTGCCCCTGTCCGATGATCACCCCGTGGGCTTTCTTCTTCATTTGGTCAAAATCCTTCAGGTGCACCCCATAAAGGCGGTCGCCCAACGTGTAGGTGACCTCGACCGGATCAACCCCCGATCGGATATAGTGACCCAAATCGGCACAAAAGCCGATGCGCCGGTCATAGCCCGCCACCGCTTTCCAGACATCGGAGGGCTTGTCGTAGAGGGCTCCGGGCCCGTGATTATGGATGGCAATCCGAATATCAAATTCCTTCACCAGACGATCAAGGCTCTCAAAGGCTTCCGCGGTCGGGTTGGCGCTGATGTTCTTGATCCCCGCCATTTTGGCAAACTCGAACATCTTTCGGTTCTCCTGGTGATCCCCCTTGAACGATTGAACGCCGTGACTGCTGATGGAAATGTCATGCTTTTTCAACTTGGCGTTCATTTCCGCCACTCTCTTGGGATCGGGAATAATCGGATAATGGGCCCGGAAAAACTCAATGTGATGCAACCCCAGCGCCGCGGTTTTCTCCAAAGCGCCGTCGACCCCAAAGGCTCGAAGCGAGTAACTCTGCAACCCCATCGGGAACCCGCCATACTTTTTCATCGTCTCCGACGGGCCATCGGCAAGAAGACGAGGAATGTCGAACCAGGTCGCCCCGGCTGCGGCTGCGGCACTCAGAATACTTTTCTTGGCGAAGCCACGACGAGTCATGGCACTTCCACGAGGGTCATTGATCATGAGTAGCATCCTAGCGCCATTGCGCCCGAGATACTAGCGAAAGTCATTCGTTCGCCCCTCAACCGAGCCGATCTTCCCTAAAGACCACGTGCCCGATCGCCTTGTCCCCCCTCCAAACGCTCCGGAACCTCCTTCCGACAAGCAAATCACATCCCCACCAAGGATCCCCATGGCCACTTCCCAACCTTCAAATCCAAGGGCCGGGACTCGCTAGAGATCTTTCTCGTTATATTGGATGAGCTTGATGAGCTTGGCCGACTCAGCTTCAGCCTCTACCAGCATTTCAGGAGTCAGGGATCGCTTGACCGCGCTCAAGATCCGTTGGGTATCCTCCGTATTCGCAACGCTAACCGCATACTTTGCCCAGCCGTAACCCATGATTCGCTCGGCACCCGAGCTTCCTTGCAATCCCAGTAACACGGCCAGCCGATTCGCCGATGCGAGATCACCTCGAACCGCTGCATCTTCATACCACTCGACCGCCTGACCAACGTCGGCGTTCACCCCCTGTTCCCCGTTTTCAAACAATTTCCCGAGAAGGAATTGGGCGTCCTTGTTTCCGTGCAGGTACTGGGAGTCGCGGTGGGCCAATAAATTCGCTTGATAATACGAACGGGACTTCATTGCCGCCTTTCCAAAAGTGGCGGACCGGCGATACCAATAAACCGCCTCTTCCAGATTCTTTCCTGTTCCGAGCCCCCTCTCGTACAGCCATCCCAAACTCATTTGCGCCTCCGGAAAACCACGCTTCGCGGCTTTCATGAAATAGTCATAGGCCAGACGATAATCCTGGCTGACATACTGTCCCTGCTGATACAGAATCCCGAGATTGTACAACGCACGGGAATGGTCGGCATCGGCAGCAGTTTGAAACCAATGGAGGGCCCGCTCAAGATCCTGTTGCGTTCCGTTGCCCAGCAGAAAGGCCATTGCAACCTCGTTCTGCACGTCAGCATCCCCCCCCTCAGCGAGCTCCAACCGATCGGCAAACGTAACCGGTCTGTTATTCGTGCTTTCCTGACAACCCACCGCGCAAAAGAGCAACAGCGAAAAG
>DEAY01000459.1 GCA_002348345.1 Verrucomicrobia bacterium UBA2970 | reverse complement strand
CACGATATTCGCCGATTACAGACTTGGGGGCAGGACGGCTGATCGAATGGTTCGTCATGTGGGATGCGGTTGTTCGCGTCGTCGTTCTCGCGGGTGGGCTCTGCGCCTGCGTTGGAATTGTCTCGTTGTCGCGCCGTCAGCTTGGACTTCCGATGTCCTCATGAAGAAAGCACATTCCATCATTTGCTGGTTACTCGTGGTTCTCTCGGTGCCCACGATCAGCATCGCGCATCGTTCGCTTCAACGGGACCGTGAAACCTTTCAGCTCACACGCACGGAACCGCTCGAAAGCGCTCCTCCAGCGCTGGCTTTCACCACCGTGGCCCTAGGAGCCTTCAGAGGACTGATCGCCAACAATCTTTGGAACCGGGCAGTACGCCTCCAGGATGAGGGTGACTACTTCGAAATGGTCTCACTCGCGGATTGGATCACCAAACTGCAGCCCGACAACAGCATGGTATGGGCAATGCAGGCGTGGAACATGACCTACAATATCTCGGTGCAATTCGATGATTTCAACGATCGCTGGCTATGGGTGCGGAGCGGGATCGAGTTACTTCGAGATCAAGGACTACGCTACAACCCACACTCGGTCGAACTGCATCGAGAACTCTCCTGGTTCTACCAAGACAAAATCGGTTCCAACACAGACTACGGCCACTGGCACTTCAAAGCCGCGTGGGCTAGTGAAATGGCAGAAGCCCTCGGACCGAACATGGACCTTGCCGCGTTGGCGGCCCCCCAAACCGAGGACGATCAAGCTCGAGCCGAACGCCTGCGCGAGCAGTTCAAATTAAATCCAAAATGGATGCTGCATGTAGACGAGCACTTCGGTCCATTTGACTGGCGCTTGCCAGAGGCCCACGCAATCTACTGGGCAGATCTGGGAATCCAGCAAGTTAGAAACGAAGGAGATGTCGTCCCTCTCAGGCGAGTGATCTGGCAGTGCATGCAACGAGCGGTGCAACGAGGCCGGGTTCGACTTTCGGCCGGTGAGTTCCACTATGGTCCCAACCTCGAGCTCATTCCGCGAGCTTATCGAGCTTACGAGGAAATGAAAGAACTAGAGCCTGAGAAGGCAGACTACATTGCTCGAGGCCAGCTCAATTTTCTCAAGGACGCAATCTATCTCTACTACTCACACAATCGGATCGCCGACGCAGCCGCGTTATACAGGACCTACCAAGAGACCTATCCTGATCTCGTGATTGAGGGGCAAGGGCTCGACGCGTTCGTGGTCGACCGAGTCACGAGTGTCGCCGGCGCTGGTAAACTGAACCTCGTCGTAGCCCTGCTTCACGGCACGCTGGGAAGACACTACCTGAGTCTCGCGATTGGCGATGACGACCAAGCAAACGGCTACGCTCTGCTGTCTCGCCAAATTTGGGAGGCCTATCAGGAACGCAATGCGGAATCTCTCCAGAACGTGAGTCTGCCAACACTCGAAGAACTCAAGCAACAGGTTCTCGGTCAGATCGTCCAAGGCGGTCACGGATTCACGCCCGAACTGCGGACTGCGCTCGGAATCAGCGTCGGGACCGAAACGACGACCACAGACGAGAATCAGGCCGACACCTCTACTAAGCCTGGAAATCAGGATTGAGCTGAAAGGGTTTCTTCGATTCAGTACGTCTGTAGGTTCTGGACATAAGCTTTAAGGCTTCCCGTTCTTCCTCGTCGTGCCAAAGATGTCATGCGCGAGCGCCCTTATCTTCCAATCAGAAGCCTTTCCCTCTCAGTCCTTGTCCCTGGATTTTCACACTCGCGATCAGCACGCTGACTTCGTCGTCTCTAGCTGAGGTATTTCTATCTGAAATCATGTATCACCCGCTACCAAGCTCAGCCACCGACGAGACAGAGAGCAAGGAGTTTCTTGAACTATACAACTCGGGGAATGAAATCTTGCACCTTGGTGGATATCATTTTGATCGAGGAATCACATATACCTTTCCTGCCAATGCCACGCTCTCACCCAAGAGCGACCTCCTGCTGATTAAGGATGCCGAAAGCTTCCTGGAGCTCACCAATCCCATCTCGACCTTCGTGGAATTCACCGGTTCTCTGAGCAATTCAGGCGAAACGCTCCGACTCAAAGACGCTCTTGATCAAACCGTGTTCAGTATTCGCTACGGCAGCACCGGCGATTGGCCCGCCGCTCCAGACGGCACGGGACACTCGCTGGTGTATGCCGACCCGACAGGCAACCCAAACGCCGCCCGCAACTGGGCAAGTAGTCGAACGAGGGAGGGAAGTCCCGGTGGGCCTGAGATGCTGACCGATGGCACGACAGGGTTGACCCGAAACTTGATCAAGAAAGGCAGTCCGGGACGATATTTTAATGGGACGAAAGACCCCTCCGACGGCAACACCCGTTGGACTCAAACCGAATTGGTTCTCAACGAAGAGTGGCTCAGTGGTCCGAGTGGCTACGGATACAGCAACAACAGCTCGGAGCTTGCCCCCATCTCGACTCGATTGAACGATATGCGAAGAAACCACCTTTCTGTTTACGTCCGAATTCCCTTCAATCTCGCCGCGGAGGAGATCGATCGGCTCGAATCACTCACCCTTACCATGAACTAGGATGAAAGCTATGTGGGTTACCTGAACGGCACTCGCATCACTGCGGAAGGCGTCAATGGGACACCACCCGCTTTCGATCAGGTTTCTAATGCCGGTGACGATTACACACCGATTACGACTAACATCAGCCGACATCGAGGCCGGCTGCTCGAGAATTTCGCCGATCGTCGGCTCGAATCTGGTCCCAACCTGGGCCTCGTCGGGCGGGTTCATGAGCAATTCCTCAAGGCGAGAGAGCAGGAGGAGGACGTCAATGACTACTCGACCATCGATCGCGCCCACCTCAATTTCCTGAAGGATGCGATCTATTTGTTGTATACCCACAATCGTAACGAAGAGACAGCCCGGTGCCTTGAAGAGTTGCAAACCCGCTTCCCCAACGACACCGAAGGAACCCGTGGTCTCGATGAATTCGCCATTCGCAGAACGGAAGTCCAGATTGAACGAGCTCACAGCACCGAGGTCAGGGCGATCATCGAAGGACTTCTCTTTAACCACTACTACAATCTCGCCCTCGGCGAAGAAGACCGCGCCCTGGGCCTTCTCAAGCTCACCGAGAAAACATGGACCCTTTATCACCAGCGAATCCGCGGGCAAGTGGAACGCACTGGACTGCTTCCCTTGAACGAACTTCAACGACTCGTCCGTGATCGAGAACTCGGTGAGACCTCGAGTCTAAGCGAGGCCATGAGGCGCCAACTGCGAACTCGACTCGGGATGGGCAACCCTTCGGCAGGGGACCGGTCCGGCAATGAATAACCGGTCTTGCGGCAAGTTCGCCGTTTTTTTCCCACTTTCCGTTGCGACTCCCGGAAATCAACGCTTACTCTGTGGGGAAAGGCGATGGCATTGGCCCAAGGTGTGCCTCGTCCCCCGGGGGGAGCCGTGACTTCCCCTCCGAGGACTACCGATCATGGAAGCAATTAAGCGTTGGTTCGCCAAACAACTCGCCAATCCCCAGGTGGCGCTACTGGGCATCCTGATCCTCGCCGTCGTCCTGGTCATCTTCCTGTTCGGCGACATGTTGACCCCGTTTTTCGCGGCACTGGTGATTGCCTATCTCCTCGATGGCATCGTCCTTCGAATGCAACGGCGGAGAGTTCCTCGACTCCTGGCGGTGACGTTTGTCTTCACCGGATTCTTGGTCGGCATTCTCCTCCTTGCCTTTGGCCTCGTCCCTTCCGTCGTCGAGCAGCTTCAAAGCTTCGTCTTGCGGGACGTGCCTCGAATCGTCCGGACGGCATCGACTGGGCTGGAGACGGCACAACTTCGCTACGACGAGTTTCGAAAGGCCAATTTCCCCGATCTCTTCTCCATCCCTCCGGAACGCTCGTCGGGTTCCGGGACCGCTCAAACCAACGAAACGACAACCGCAGCTTCCCCCGAGACCGAATCGCGCCCCCCGGAAGGATCGAAAGGGTCCACCGAGGTTCCCTCCGAAAGCGCCCTTCCGGAACGCCCTCAAGAGGGCGGAAGTGACTTCCTAGAAGTGACGCGTCTGGCCAATACCCTCGAGCAGGAAATCACGGCCCTTGGAAGAACGGTCGTTGCGACCTCCATCAATTCGTTTATGAATCTGGTCGTCTGGATTGTCTACCTGGTCCTGGTTCCCGTCTTGGTGTTCTTTCTCCTCAAGGACAAGGAACGGATTATCGCGTGGCTCATCCAGTTCCTGCCAACGGATCGCTCTCTGGCCACCCGGATTTGGCATGATGTCAATATCCAGACCAGCAACTACATCCGCGGTAAATTCTGGGAAATCATCCTGGTTTGGTCGGTCACCCACATCACCTTCAGTCTCTTCCGTCTCAACTCCGCGCTGCTCCTGTCCCTTTTCGTGGGGCTTTCAGTGATGGTTCCCTACCTCGGCGCCGCGATCATGTATATTCCGATCACCTTGGTCACCTTCTACCAATTCGGCTGGGATCCCATGTTGCTTTGGATTCTCCTAGCCTACACCGTCATTCAGATCCTCGACGGCAATGTCCTGGCGCCGGTTCTGCTCTCTGAAGTCACCAGCCTCCACCCGGTCGCAGTCATTGTGGCCATCCTCGTTTTCGGGGGGCTCTGGGGCTTCTGGGGCGTCTTTTTTGCCATTCCCCTGGCAACACTCGTCAACGCCGTGATCAAGGCCTGGCCCACGGACTTCCCCCCTGGCACCGCGACCGATTCCCCGGATGGCGACCCCGAACGACTTCACTCATAACCGCATGAGCGCACGCGTCCCCCCTTTCCTCAGGAACGACGGAGGTGCCCCCGCGTAGGCATCTCATGTCCTTCCCCATCTACATGGCGCTCCCCCTTCTGGCCGCAGGGCTCTACGCCTATGGCAGCCTCTATTTCAAGAAAGCGTTCGAGCACGACATTTCCGTGATTCACACGTTTGTCGTGACCAGTTGGGCCATGGCGATTGTATTCGTTCCCCTGGTCTTCCTCGACCCGCTCCCGGCCCAACCCAGATGGGTAGTCCGCCCGATCCTTTGCGCGCTCCTCTTCTTCGGGGGACACTGGTTTACCTTCGCCGCCATCCGAAGAGGCGACATGTCGATCGTGGTCCCTGCCATGGGGACAAAGGCATTCTTTGTCGCCCTCACGGCAGCGTTTTTTTTTGGCAAATCGATCCATCCTGGCATGTGGATCGCCTCGATCTTGGTGGCCGTCGGGATCTCCATTCTGAATCAATCAGATCAAACCCGGACACAAGGGATTTCGATCCCGGTCATTCTTACGCTTTTCAGTTCAATGTGCTTCGGAAGCTGCGATGCCGCGATCCAAGCCTGGGCTCCCGAATACGGCGCCCGCGGTTTCATGGGAACGATGTTTCTGATCATCGCCCTTTTCTCGAGCGTTTTTCTGCGTTGGGCCGATCAGCCCCTCAAACAGGCTGACCGGGACGGGATGAGGGCCCTGGTCGTCGGGGCAAGTATCATCGCTCTGCAGGGGACTCTCGTTGCCCTCTCCGTGGTCGCCTTCGACAACGCCACGGGCGTCAACGTCGTCTACAGTTCTCGAGGGCTTTGGTCCGTGCTTCTGGTCTGGTGGTTGGGGCACCGGTTTCAGACTCAGGAACCCCGCCACGACCGACGCCTTCTGGCGACTCGATTTCTGGGGGCAACGATCATGATGGCAGCCGTCGCACTCGCTCTCTGGGCCAGTTAAGATTTGTCTGTTTCTGGAATACGTCCTGCTTTCATTGAGGGAGACATGCCCGAACTTAGAGGTTAATGATGCCTATGGTCCCCTTACCCACATCCCCTTGGTCGCTTCCACGATCCGGATTCTCGTTAGCACTCGCTCTCTTCAGCGGGTTGATGATGGACCGGGTCGAGGCGGAAATCATGGTCTCCGAAGTCATGTATCATCCGAGACCGATCTCAGACTTGGAACCGGAAGAAGCCGAAACCGGCGAGTTCATTGAACTCCTCAACACGGGCTCCCAAACGGTCGATCTCAGCGGCTTTCATTTTGACCGAGGCATCACCTACCGCTTTCCAGACGGCACACGAATCCAACCCGGCGAATTCTTGGTCATCGCAAGAAACCCTGTCGCCTTGATCTCGGAAAGCCCGCTTTCCGACGCTCTCGGCCCCTACCTTGGAAGTTTGAGCAACTCCAGCGAGACGATTCGACTGAACACGGCACTCGATCAACCCCTTTTCAGTTTCCGCTACCAGAGTAAGGGGCACTGGCCCGCCTCGCCAGACGGCACCGGCCACTCCCTGGTGCGTGCCAACCTATCGGGATCACCCCGTCAGGCGGGGAATTGGACGGCCAGCGACCGTCTGGGAGGAAGTCCCGGCGCCGCCGAACCCGGGGACCATCAATCGGAGGATTCGGTCCGGGCTCTCATCAAGAAAGGCTCCATCGGTCGCTACTTCAAGGGCACCAAGGAACCATCGAAGGGCATGACGGCCTGGGCCCAACCTGATTTCACCACCAATGCCGACTGGCGAAGCGGGCGGAGTGGCTACGGCTACAGCAACAACCCCGCCGAACTGGCTCCGGTTTCGACGCGACTCAACGACATGCGAGGCAACTATCTCTCCCTTTACGTTCGGATCCCGTTCGACCTGACCGAGAACGACCTGGCGCGCTTGGATCAACTCACGCTGACCATGCACTACGATGACAGCTATATCATTTATCTCAACGGGGAACGGATCGCGGCATCAGGTGTCATCGGGTCCCCCCCCGCGTTCGATCAAAACTCGATCGCCGGCGATGACTATCCACCTCATCGAATGGATCTCACCGATCACGCCGCCCTGCTTCGTTCGGGAAGGAACTGGATGGCCATCCAAGGACACAATATCGGCCTCAACAATTCCTCCGATTTTGTCCTCGCGCCGGAACTGGATCTTCACCTCAAAGCGGAACCGACCCCTCTTGAGCTGATCGGGAAAATCGTCATCAACGAACTGCAAACCAATCATCGATCCCAGCCCGACTTCGTCGAATTCTTTAATCCGGCCGAGCGGGAAATCGACTTGAGCGGGTTATGGCTTTCTGACAAGAGTCAGCAACTGGATCTCTATCAGATTCCCGGCGGCACCCGAGTCGCCCCAGGCGGCTTTGTCACCATTCCCCTGTCCCAAGCCCTCACCGGCTTCGCGATCAGCTCTCTGGGCGATCAAATCTTTCTCACGGCCTCCGATCGCTCACGCGTCATCGTCGCCCACGCCTTTGACGCCCAACCCCAGAACACGAGCATCGGGCGTTTCCCCGACGGTAGTCCCGCCTGGTATCGAAGCCCTGATCCATCGCCGGGGATGCCGAATCAGGGGATCGCTCCCCCCACCGTTCTCATGAC
>DEAY01000373.1:3327-3560 GCA_002348345.1 Verrucomicrobia bacterium UBA2970 | reverse complement strand
CGCCGACATGGAGTGGGACATGAATACCCCATGGTATCGCCCCACCCGTGTCTGTCACGTGGTCAGTGGAGCCGAGTTCGGCTGGCGTAACGGATCGGGAAAGTGGCCATCCTACTACCCTGATAGCGTTCCCGCCGTGGTCGATATCGGACCAGGTTCTCCAACCGGAATCACCTTCGGCTACGGAGCCAAGTTCCCCTCGAAGTATCAGGAGGCCCTCTTTGTCTGTGATT
>DEAY01000373.1:2842-2993 GCA_002348345.1 Verrucomicrobia bacterium UBA2970 | reverse complement strand
GAGCTATGGCAAACTCTTTGCGGTTCACCTCGCTCCAGATGGCGGCACCTACTCAGGTGAGTTCGAGGAGTTTATCAGCGGTTCCCCACTGCCTCTGACGGACCTCGTCATCAACCCCGTCGACGGAGCGCTCTACTTCGCCATCGGCGGC
>DEAY01000373.1:0-2530 GCA_002348345.1 Verrucomicrobia bacterium UBA2970 | reverse complement strand
CTACTTCGCCATCGGCGGCCGCCGAACCAAGTCCGGACTCTACCGGGTGACCTACCAGGGAGCGGATTCCATCGCCACCCAGCCCGTTGATCACGCCCTTACCTTGGAACGCCGGCTTCGAAAGAACATGGAATAGCTTCACGAGAGAAAGGGAGCTGATGCGGCAAATTCGGCCTATGCCCTCTTGGGACACAAGGACCGGTCTATCCGCTACGCTGCCCGGGTCGCCCTGGAACATCAAGATCCGGAGCAATGGCAAGGGAGAGTGCTCAACGAAACGCACCGCGAACGGCTGGTCAACGGAGCCATCGCTCTGGCCCGAGTCGGAGACAAATCGAATCAGGCCCCCTTGCTGGACGCGCTCAATCGAGTTTCTGTCGACGGGCTCTCTTCAGATCAACTCATCCGTCTCCTTCGGGCCTATGGACTGATCATGATGCGCCTGGGATCCCCGACACCAGAGCAAACCAAGGCCTTAATCAAAAGGCTCGATCCGCTATTTCCGAGCGAGGATCGGTATTTAAACGCCGAACTCTGCAAGCTTCTGGTTTACATTCAAGCCCCCGCCACCGCCGTCAAAGGCGTTTCACTCCTGAACTCGGCACCGAGCCAAGAGGAACAAATTGATTACGCCATTTCCCTCCGACATCTGCAGTCAGGCTGGACCCCTGACCTCAGAAAAACCTACTTCACCTGGTTCAATCGAGCGAAAAGCTATCGCGGCGGTGCCAGTTTCCGGAAATTCGTCGATTTCATCCAAGCGGAGGCACTGGAGAACGTCCCCGAAGCCGAGCGCCCTTCCCTCAATGATCTTTTGGCCCGTGCCACCCCGCCTCCCTCTCCATTGGCCGCCATCGGAGCCCGTCGTTTTGTCAAGGATTGGAGGTTGGAAGAACTCGCCCCATTGGTCGAGCATGGCTTGGAGAATCGTAATTTTAACCGAGGCCGCAAGCTTTTCGGGGAAGTCGCGTGTTTTGCGTGTCATCGATTTGCCAATGAGGGAGGATCGATGGGCCCGGATCTCACGGGAGCTGCAGGCCGATTCAGCGTCCGGGATCTCCTCGAATCGATCCTCAACCCAAACCTGGAAATCAGTGATCAATATGCACCCATCGTCGTCACCACAACGGATGGCGGACAGGTCACCGGCAGAATCATGAATCTTGTTGGAGATGAACTCATGATCAACGTCAACATGTATGATCCCAACGAGATCGAACGAGTCAACCGGGCCCAGGTGGAATCGATCGAACCTTCGACCGTGTCGATGATGCCCGAGGGGCTTCTCAATCTACTCAACCAGGAAGAGATTCTCGATTTGATGGCGTTCCTCCTCTCACGCGGAGATCGCCAACACCCGATGTTTCGTTAGGAGGGATCGGGCATCGCGCTCGGCGCCGTGTCATCGCTCCTCTCACCCCCTTGAACCCACCCATTAGGCGTGCATCAGGAGACGGAGACCTGGGCAACGATCCACTGGTCGACGAACCGGAACGGCGTGACTCGACAATGAATCAGGAAAGCGATGGGACCAAGGTTCCGAGCCCGGCTCGAACGCTCTTCCCCACCCGCTTTTCTCGCAAGGGGGGATCAGGGCAACCAACAACTGCCTGGCCTCAACACGGGTTCCCAAAGCTTCGTGCTGGTGTTGGCCGAGGGGATGGGTTAGCCTTGGATCAAATGAATCTGCTTCGATGGCTTGCCATCGTCCTTTTCACCGTCTCATCCCCTGCTCTGCCGGGACAAGAATTGTCTGATGCCCAGTGGGAATTGGAGTCTCTCTCAGAGGAGGGCGGTTTTTCTTTTCAGCCCGATACCGGAATCGCCACGGCCGTCAACGGCCTCCGTGTCCGCTACCTTCACCCTGAGTTTGGAGAGGCGGTGTTACAGGCCGACCGGGTCACGTTGGATCAGCTATCGGGACAGATCACCGCCGAAGGCGGCGTCACCTTGCAGCGGGACGGACAGGTTTGGAGAGGCGATCAACTCGACTACAACTTCAACACGCAAGTCATGGGCGCCTCAAACTATCGAACCGGGAAAACGCCCTTTTTCGCCGCCGGCACCGTGATAGAGGGGGCCAACCACCCCCCGGCCTACCGTGCCTCGGAGGCGTTTGTCACCACGGATGATGCCAAATCACCCAATCATCGAATTCGGGCCAAGCAAATCAAAATCGTGCCCGGACAGTACTTTAGTGCCCGCCATGCGACGGTCTACCTCGGCAAGGTTCCCGTCATGTATTTCCCATACCTTCGAGCGAATCTCGATCGCGAGGGAAACCATTGGTCCCTGACCCCCGGCTACCGCTCCCGATTCGGGGGGTTTCTTCTTTCGACCTACCAATTCAACCTTTTCACCAACCTAACCGCGAATCTTCACTTTGATTACCGCACACGGCGTGGGGCCGGAGTCGGCCCGGACTTTCGCTACGACCTGGGCCGTTTCGGGACGGGTGAGACAAAGACCTATTACCTCCACGATGATCTGCCGGGTTTCGAACCCGGCGGGCGCCCGATTTCCTCTGACC
>DEAY01000003.1 GCA_002348345.1 Verrucomicrobia bacterium UBA2970 | reverse complement strand
CCGGCGAGTCCAGTTTGTTGGGGCTCAGCCTGGGGACCAGTTTCGCTGCCGGCTATGTGGCTCCCGACGGAACCCTCACCCGGCAACTGAACGAGCTGGCCTTCGTTCCGGTCGATCACGGCGTGAGGGCGCCGGTGGACGAATGGTCTGGTGATCGAGGCTGTGGCGTCCAGTATTTCTCCCAACAGGCGGTGGCTCGATTGGCCCAGGTTGCCGGGCTCGGGTTTCCAGAGGAAGTGGGCTTCCCTGAGCGGTTGCTGGAAGTTCAACGGCTCATGAAGCAGGGCGACCCACGGGCTCATTCGATCTTCCAGACGATCGGGGTCTACCTAGGATACAGCATTGCGCACTATGCGGAGTTCTATGAGCTTCGGCATTTGTTGATTCTGGGTCGGGTCACGTCGGGCTCGGGAGGGCAGTTGATCCTCGACGCGGCTCGAGAAGTTCTTAACCATGAATTCCCCGAGTTATCGGAGTCCCTTCAATTTCACATTCCTGATGAACAACAGAAACGCCATGGACAAGCCGTCGCGGCAGCGAGCTTGCCACCCCTTGCCGATTCTCACTAGTTCCCACCCCTTTCGTGGAGCCCGGTTGCACCGAGCTGGAGGTTCAATACGAAAGTGGACGAAGAGTGTGATCCTCTGCTTTGGCTCGCTGGCTCTTGGAGCGGTCGCGGGAGAGGTGACCACGGTGCCGTTGACGATCGAGCCATTGACTCCGATCGAGGGGCTTGCGGATTGGGACTGGACGCATGCCCGAACGACCTTTGTCGCCGCCGCCTCACCGGAGTGGGTCACCACCATGTCGCAAACAACGAAGTTGGGAAGTCACGGGTATCATGACATCTTTGAGTCGGTCAGCCGAGACCGGGGACGAACCTGGACGACGCCGGAACTCATCACCTCCCTCCGAAGGTTCCGGGATGAGGAAGACTACGACGTGGCACCGGGAGACTTGTGGCCGACCTATCACGCGCAAACCCAATGCATCTTGGCCACGGGAAAAACGTTCAACTTTGCCCATGGCGAAACCGAGAACTTTCTTCGCGAAAAAGTGGCCTATGCGGTCAAGGACTTAAAGGCAGGTCGATGGGGGACACTAAGGACGATGGCTATGCCGAAGCGCGATCACAGCGGCCATCCGATACTGGCCCCCAATGCCGGTTGCAATCAGCCGGAAAAACTGCCGAACGGCGATCTCCTCGTTCCAGTCCGGTATCAACGTGAGGCCGATTCTCGAATCTACACCAGTGTGGTGGTGAGGTGCCGCTTCAATGGGCGGACACTCGAATACGTGAAGCATGGCTCGGAACTGACCATTCCTCGTGGCAGGGGGTTGTACGAGCCTTCCATGATCCAGTTTTCAGGGGAATCCTTCCTCACGTTGCGCGCTGATGATACCGCCTATGTCACCAAGGGAAGGGACGGGATCCACTATCAACCCATCCGGGAGTGGTCGTTTGATGATGGGACGCGCTTGGGAAGCTACAACACCCAGCAGCATTGGGTGCGTGTGGGCGGGGGCTTGTTCCTGGTCTACACCCGCCGGGGGGCCGATAACGACCATATCTTTCGGCATCGAGCCCCCCTGTTTATCGGTCAGGTGGATCCGGAGCGCTTGGTGGTCCTTCGAGAGACGGAACGCGTTCTCTTGCCTGAAAACCACGCCTGCCTGGGCAATTCGGGGATTTGCCAAGTCAGCGACTCTGAGGCTTGGGTCACCTGTGGGGAAGTGCGTGTGAGCTACGGGCAGCGGAAGGGTGAAAACAATCGAGTGCTCTTTGCTCGGATTACCGCCGACCCGGTCAACTGACGGGGTTGGGTCTGGCGATCGCTCGACTCTTGATGGTCCCTGTGCATAATCCGCCCATGTCCGAGGGTGAAAGCACGGTGGATTGGCAGGCGGATCAGCGTTCCGGTGAGGAAACGGCTCGAGGCATCGAGTTGCCGTTGAAGGAGACGCTCCGCTGGTTGGAACATCTGGCGGAGAACCAGGAGCTTCTGGGGGAGCTTCCGGATGAAGATCGGATTCGGTTTCAAAAGGCGGCCGGTGAAATCTTTTGTCCCGACGTTCGACAGCGGCGTTTACTCAACAAGGCGCGCCAAAAGCGCCGCAAAAGCCAGCGGCGTTCGAAGGATCAGAAAACATTGGACCAAAGTGGGATCCGGACCCTGCGGAAGAAGCCGGTCTTCACGACTCCAAACGTATATCCGCCGAAGGCGATTGAGCCGGGATCGATTCCACCCCAGGCTGAAATCCAGAGGGTGGTGGAACCTCAGAACTGTTATATCTGCAAGTCCGATTTCACCGAGATACATTCGTTCTACGATCAGTTATGTCCGCGCTGTGCCGAGTTGAACTTCCGGAAACGAAGTGAGACGGCCGATTTATCGGGAAGGGTCGCGGTGTTGACGGGAGGGCGGGTTAAAATCGGTTATCAAGCCGGGATCAAGTTATTGCGTGCCGGCGCTCGGTTGATCGTCACCACCCGGTTTCCTCGAGATGCCGCGAGTCGCTATTCCAGGGAAGAGGACTTCAATGTCTGGAAGGATCGATTGCAGATCGTTGGACTCGATCTCCGTCATACTCCGAGTGTCGAGGCGTTTTGTCGCCTCTTGAATGAGTCCCTTGATCAACTCGATTTCGTGATCAATAACGCCTGTCAGACGGTACGTCGCCCTCCTGATTTCTATCGTCACATGATGGAGTGCGAGTTGGGGCCCCTGTCCCGACTGCCCGCCGATGCCGGGGCCCTTCTCAAGGAAGACGAACGGTTGAAGCAGTTGCACGCCCTCGGGGCGGGAAGCCTGGAACCAGTGGAACACCGGGCCCCGGAGTTAGCAGGCCTGGCAAGCGCTTCTTCCCTCTCGCAAGTGCCCGTTGAAGGCGGTGATTTTGACATCCAAAGACACCTGTTTCCGGCGGGTCAACTGGACCAGGACCTCCAGCAATTGGACTTACGGACGCGGAATTCCTGGCGCCTCTTGCTCCACGAGGTGTCGTCGGTCGAACTGATGGAAGTTCAGCTCATCAATTCAATTGCTCCGTTCTTACTCAACGCTCGACTCAAACCCCTGCTCATGAAGGGCTCCCAAAGGGATCGCCACATTGTCAATGTTTCGGCGGTGGAGGGGCAGTTCTACCGCAAATTCAAAACCACGCGACATCCCCACACCAATATGGCCAAGGCCGCGTTAAACATGATGACGCGGACTTCGGCCGCCGATTATCATGCGGATGGCATTCACATGAACAGTGTCGATACGGGGTGGGTGACGGACGAGGACCCGCGGGAGGTCACTGAACGGAAGCGGGAGGAGCATCGCTTTCATCCCCCTTTGGATATTGTTGATGGAGCAGCGCGAATTGTTGATCCGATCATCAGCGGTTTTAATACGGGAGAGCATGTCTGGGGGCGATTTCTCAAGGACTATCGTTCGACAGACTGGTAGCTTGGCAAGGAAAGACGAACCATGAGTAAGAAAAAGCAGAGGCGTCCGACTGATGGGGGGGCTCCCTTGACCCAAAACCCTTTTGCCGGTCTGGATGGGCTCGACTTACCTGCAGGGGTAACCGAACCCATCCAACCCGAGCGGAAGGAAGCGGAGGAGGCCGGATTCCGACCGAAGCGTGGGCGGGTCGATATCGTTCGTCAAACGGCCCATCGGGGAGGAAAGACGGTCACGGTGATCAGCGGATGGTCGGATGTGACGCTGGCCGAGGTCGAGAGCATTGCCAAGCGGTTGCAGAAAGCCTGCGGCAGCGGGGGAACGGTCAAGAAGGGGCAAATTGAAATTCAGGGAGATCAACGCCAACTCGTGGCTGAGTTCCTTCGAGATGCGGGTTTTCGGCCGGTCTTCGCTGGGGGCTAGCCTCCTAGGGTTGCGCCGTCTCGGCAGGTTTTGATGCCTTCTTAAACCGTAGTGACGCCGAATTGATGCAATATCGCAGCCCCGTTGGCCGGGGCCCGTCGGGAAACACGTGTCCCAGATGCCCGTCACATCGGTTGCAGATCACCTCGGTACGGGTCGTGAAGAAACTGCGGTCGAGTTTTTCGCCAACATGCCCTTTCTTGATGGGTTTCCAATAGCTCGGCCAACCGGTTCCTGATCGATATTTGGTCTCCGAACTGAAGAGCGGCAGGTCGCAGGCCACGCAGTGGTAAACGCCCTTCTCCTTGTTGTTCCAGTAGCTACCGGTGAAGGCCCGCTCGGTACCTTTTTTCCGAACGATCCGATATTGGTCTCGGGTGAGCAGCTTTCTCCACTCTGATTCGGGCTTTTTGATCTTCTCGATGGGGGATGTTTTCAACGCGCTCTGCGTTTTTTCCTCCGCGTTGAGCGGGAGAAGGGACAGGCCTGCAATGAGGAAGAGTGAGAGACCTTGAAACGAGAACCAACGAGTTTTTGGGGGGGTGATAACATTCATGTGTGCATAGGGATCGATGGATGAAACGCTCATGTGACGCCTGACACCTCTGGAATTTGCCCTCATCCACAGAAATTTCAATCCTGGGGTTTCCGGGGGGCGGTCAAGTTCAGGCTTATTGGGCCGGATGCCGCCTGGCTCCGCTTCTCCCGCGGCGTTGCATCAACTCCTGAACCCGCTCAGGGGTTTCGCCGGCGTCCCTTCGCGCCTGTGCCAGGGCGCGGTGGAGCCGTTTGAGAGTGTCGGCATACTGGGGCAGGGGCGCCAGGTCGTTCAACTCATGGGGATCGTTGATGAGGTCAAACAGCTGGGAGGTCCGGGGACGAGTGCGGTGGAAAAGTTTCCACCGCTCGTCCCGGATGGTTCGTTGATCGGCCATGAAGGCTGTGAAGAGCGTGTCGCGGGTTTTTAGGGCGTCTCCTCGAATTGCGGGGGCGAGGCTCAAGCCATCCAGGTCGGGAGGTAGCGTGATCCCAGCGAGATCACAGAGAGTGGGGTAGAGATCCAACAAGTATACCAGAGCGGTCCGTCGTTCACCTTCGGGAATACCTGGCCCCGAAAACGAGATAAGGGCCCTTGATCCATGTTCGTAACCATTGGCCTTTCCTCGTTCTCCATGGCTGCCAAGAGAGTATCCGTGGTCAGTCGCCAGAACCACGATGGTGTTCCGTGCATGCCCGGATCGGGTGAGTCCCTCGAGGATCCGCCCGATCTGGTGATCAAGGTGGGTAACCATCGCATAGTATTGGGCCAACCGGGTTCGTGAATCCCCATTGCTCCGGCCTTGCCGTGGAAAGGGGCGGGGCCTTTGAGAGGGTGAGCCTGCTCTTTCCAGGTTCACATTTGGGGGGAGAGTGAGTCGCTCGGGAACGTAGCGTTGAACATATTCGTCAGGGGCCTGGTAGGGGGAATGGGGGGCGGTGAACGGGACGTAGCAAAAAAAGGGACGGGATTGCGATGCTTCAGACTGCAAAAAGTGGATGACGGCATCGGCATAGAGAACGGTGTCATCGACACCGGGAACCCAGTAAGGATGCATTAGTCCGTTTTCCAGATAATTGAGAGGTACGTTGAGGTGGGTGCCGGCGGCTCCGCCGAAGAAAACAGCCTCGGCTTTGCCGAAGCAGCGGAGGAAAGAGGGCACTCCATTATGCCATTTCCCCGTCGCAAAGGTGGTGTAGCCTTCTGCTCGGAACGCCTGGGGGAGGAGCGTGCCCGAGTCTAATTGCATGGGCGCTCGAAATAACGATTTGCCGCTCATAATCATGGCGCGGCTCGGCAGGCAGGTGGCGGTGACCATTGAGCCCTGAATGTAGGCATTGGTAAAGAGCGTCCCCTGTCGGATCAGGCGGTCCATGTGCGGCGTTTTCACGTCAGGATTCCCCATCGCGCCGAAGGAATCGAAGCGCTGATCGTCGGTGAACAGAAAAAGGATGTTGGGAGGGCTACCAAGCCCTCTGCTCGTCGTCAGGATCAGGATGAGCAGCGGCAGGATACGAATGAAGACGTTCATCAACGGGGTTCCTTGTTACAAGCCACGGTCGCAGACTTTGGTTGGATAGACGCTGGTGTTGAAGGCGAGGTTACATTGGGGTGGGGAAACGCGCAACGGGGGATCCCCTGAACCCTACTCGGCCCTGCTCACGGTCGGGAGGTGGCAATGGGTTGCCATGAACGATCCCAGAGAGTCGGGTGATTGGCAGCGATCGATGAGCGGTGTGATTCCTCTTGGGAGGGCGAGGGCGCAACTTGAGTGGTCAAATAATGGGGCTGGTGAAGCATTGTTTCATTCGATAAGCTCGGAAATCAGGCATGAAATTTTCAAACCGTATCCAAAATGCTTTCTACTGGGCGATCGTGTGTTTTCTCGGGTCGTCTGCTCCGATGATTTCGGCTGCTGGCCCCATCCGCGTGCTGTTCCTGGGACATGAAAGCGAACATCACAATGCCAACCGCTACTTCCCGATGTTACAGCAAGCATTGGGACCCGAGGCCATCTATTTTGATTACGTCACCGATGTGGAATCCGCACTGGGTGACGGGGAAAAGCTGGGCCGCTTCGACGCCTTTTTACTCTATGCTAACCACGGTCGGATCGAGTCCCACCAATGGGAGAACCTCCTTCAATTCGTTGAGGGGGGGAAAGGCTTTCTTCCCATTCACTGCGCCAGTTGGTGCTTTAGCAATGAGCCGGGATTCGATCAGTTGGTGGGAGGTCGGTTCGAGAGTCACCAGACCGGCATCTTTGTACCAAGAACCCTCCGGTCCGACCATCCCGCGATCCGGGACGTGCCCGAATTGGAGGCGTGGGATGAGACCTATTATCACGTCAATCACAATCCTTCAGGAAGGACGGTGTTGCAGGTTCGGGATGTCATGAAGGGGGATCCGCATACCGATCCCGAACCTTGGACTTGGATTCGTGAACAAGGCAAGGGCCGTGTCTTCTACACGGCCTCCGGACACGATCACCGGGTATGGAATCGTTCCGAATTCCATGACCTCATTCGAAAAGGGATTCTGTGGGCCGTCGGGGATCAGCGACGCCTCAGTTACGAGGCGTTTCTCGCGGCGCGTCCGCCACTGCGCTATGAAACTCGAGGCGACATTCCCAACTATGAGCGCCGGTCGGCGCCGCTTCCTTACCAGCTTCCCCTCCTCCCTGAAGAAAGCATGCTCTACACGCGGGTGCCGATGGGCTTTGAGCTTGAGCTTTTCGCGAGTGAGCCTGACATCGTCAATCCCATCGCGATGACGTGGGACGAAGGGGGGCGGCTTTATGTGGCGGAGACGGTTGATTATCCCAACGAGATCAAGGACGGTCGAAAAGGGAATGATCGGATCAAGCTTCTTGAGGATACCGATGGCGATGGTCGATGCGACAAAGTGACCATCTATGCCGAGGGGCTGAATATCCCGACTTCCCTGGTGGCGGTGGAGGGAGGACTCATTGTCGCCCACGCGCCTGAATTCCTCTTCTTCAAGGATTTGGACGGCGATGACCGAGCCGATGTGCGGCAAGTGATCAACCGGGGATGGGGCGTCCGGGATACCCATGCGGGTCCTTCTAATCTGCGATATGGTTTTGATAACCGAATCTGGGGCACGGTTGGATATTCCGGTTACCAGGGCGAGCGAAATGGGGAATCCTACCGATTTGGTTCGGGTGTCTTCCAAATGGAAGCAGACGGGACGTCCGTCACGTTTCTTCACCAATTCAACAACAATACCTGGGGGTTGGGTTTCAATTCGCGGGGAGAGGTTTTCGGGTCGACCGCCAACAACAATCCCTCGTTTTTCTGCGGGTTCCCCGCCACCGGATATCGGGGCGCGTCAGGGATGAGCGCCGCGATGATTGCCAAAGTTCCCGACTTTCATCCGATCACCCCCAACGTCCGTCAAGTCGATGCCTTCGGACGGTATACCGCAGGCGCCGGTCACGCCCTGGCAACCTCGGGCGGGTTTCCCGAAGCCTGGCGAGACTCGATGGCGTTCGTCGCGGGACCTACGGGCCATTTGCTGGGGGGATACCTGATGGAACCTGATGGATCGGGGTTTTCTGCGAAAAATGCATACTCTCTGGTCGCCAGTGTGGACGAGTGGTTCTCTCCGGTGGCGGCAGAAGTGGGGCCAGATGGAGCCCTCTGGATCGCCGATTGGTATAACTTCATCATCCAGCACAACCCGACCCCGCAGTTGGAACGGG
>DEAY01000332.1 GCA_002348345.1 Verrucomicrobia bacterium UBA2970 | reverse complement strand
CCTTCGGGGTTTCAAAATTATTCTCAAACTCGTAAGAATCGCTATACTCGTCCTCCTTCACGGTCGCCTCAACCCCCTTCCTCAATTGCCACATGTCACGCAGAATTGCCGCCTCTTCAAAATGCGTCTTCATTAGTTTTTTCAACTCCGCGTCGTATGATTCACGGAACGCTTTCAGTCTCATCAGGCGTTCGAGCAAGCTCTGTCCCTGCGCAAAAGGTCTTTTCACACTGAGATTGAACTGCTGCTCCGCACTGCCCGCCGAGCGATGACTGGCAAAGGTGCTGTTCAAATCCCAAGGCAGGAATGCAAACTTGCCATCGGCCTGCGGCAGATACAGATAGTAATTATGGCCGCGCAACAGAAAACTATCGAGGTGCGACAGAACCGCGTGCGCAGCCGTGAACCTGGCCAAGCGATCCAACTCCACGAAACCCTCGATCCGCTCAGCAAACACCGAATCATCCGCTCGATGGATCAGCCACGTGAACTCAATCAGGCGTTTTGTCAGCGACGGCTCGGCCTTTGTTTTGGGAACATAGACCCTCAGGTATTCCGTGAATTCCTGGCCGAGATATGGCATCGAATGATTTCGCTCAGGCTTGAGGAGTAGGCCCTGGTCCGTGCTGAACCGCTCCCTGAGAAACGGCCCATTCACCTGTTCCACGACCACATAAAGACCGAGCAGTTTGTTTTTGAACCGTCCCGGAACCGTCAGCGTCAACCGCGCGAAGGTAGTCCGTGAACCGGGCAAATCCAGCCTGCGCCATAGCCGGTAGGCCAAGGCCTCTCGAATCTGCGAGGGATCAAGGACGTTGTTATTGAAGTTCAGCTTGGTCAGCCCAAGAAACTTCTGGCCTTTCACAAACCGGTTAAAATCGATCTTGAACGATTTTTTTGGGATCCTATTAGCCGCCGAGAAACTTGAATTCCCCTTGTAGCGCAACCCGACCTCTTCATAGAACCTGCCCCCGATCAGCACATTGGCCCGCACATATTCGAAATCGGCTCCAAAGCCTTTTCTCCCCTTTGGCTGGATCAAGGCGTAATCCTCCTGTGATACCGTCAGCGCCACGTCCCATACCTTGTCGTCCTGAAAAAACGCATTGGCGCCCTTAAGCACCTGTTCGTTGGCCACCAATCCCCCTGGAGTGCCACTCCAGAGACAAATCAGCATCAGGAGAAGTTTCCATGGCCTTTTACCGGTTGGAGTGGGCACTGCTTTTTCCTTTCGATTTTCAATTCAGTGATGCCTTGGCCATGCGTCGGCTGATCACCAATGGGACTGATTGATCACTCCTGCTACCTCGATCGAGGGATCCCCAATTTGTCCGCCTCGTTCAGCATCATCTCCAGACGGTCAACCAGCGGGAACTCGACCCCGCTTGAAAACAATTCCACCAAAACCAAGGGATCATTCGTGCAACAGTAATTGATCCTTATTCCGTTCTCCTTCAAAACCGCCGTGTGATCGGGATCCACTTCGCCTTTACCCAGTAGCTGAATGAATTCGCGGTTGGAGCTGATTGTTTGATTGACGTAGTCAAGCGTGTTCGACTGCCGCTCCATGTTACAAATCTTTATTCTCGGCTCGATCGCCCGGGCCGCGCTGGCGGCGTCGTTTCCACAGGCGAGAAACGCCTGGTGAAGCCTTCCCTTTAAACTGATGAGTCGGGCAGCTTCTTGAGCTAGTTCGATTCCACCCTTTAAATGAATATTCAGCCAAATGTTATCTGGCATGATATCAAGTACCTCCTCGAAGGTGGGAATGCCTTCCCCTTCAAATTCCTTGCCCTTCCAAGAACCAGCATCGAGTTTGGCTAAATCAGCTAGGTTCCAGTCACTCACCTTGCCTTTGCCGTTTGTCGTTCGGTCAAGCGTTTGATCGTGCATCAGCACAATCCGCTTGTCTTTGGAGAACGCTAGATCGAACTCGATCATCTGGGCCCCTAATCGAACCGCAGCCTGCAGCGCAGCCCTGGTGTTTTCCGGATGGGTATGACTGGCGCCGCGATGGGCACAGACGCCACGCTCCGGCATTCGAGGATGATCGGAAGTCAGATTCGGGTTGATGCATCCCAAAAACATCACCGCTGCCACTCCAATCGGTATCAGTTTCATTTCCCTTCCGCTGACCGACAGGCAATCGCTTTCGAGCCCTTCGGGACGTTGGCCCGGAGTTTGAAGTTCAAAGCGACTTCCTCATCACGCATGCTGGCATATCGGGTTTTGCGAGTCAATCGTCTGCAAGATGCAACCCGGCCCCGGCGATCCCTCCTCCTTTTCATCGCACACTATCTGCACAGGGAACACGCTTGAATCACCGGCGAGTGCAGCAACCAAAGGCGCCGTTTGTTGAACCCGGATCAATGAACCTCCGAAGGACGGCCCACAGTCCCCCTGTTCCAAGGTCGACACCAGTTCCTCAATCCCGATCATAATCCCGACCCATAAGCGCCGCCGCCGACTGGTCTGGCGCTACGATCCCCTCCGTCTCCCGAGTCTCTCCGGGAAACTCATCCCGGAAAAAGGCAATTGGTCGCACCCCTATTTTCCAACGGCAACCGGTCATCGTCATAAATCACGTTGACCCAACGAAAAACGGCTGCCTATTATTTCGTCACCAACCGACCTTTGGGATTCAGGGCGAGGTTCGTGGGCACGCTTAGCTCAGCGGTAGAGCATTACCTTCACACGGTAGGGGTCGGAGGTTCGAACCCTCCAGCGTGCACCATCCTCCTCCCGCTTTCCGCCCCAGTTTTTGATCAAGAATTTGATCAAGCACCGCCAACCAACCCCCGGTCACGGGTCAGCACTCTTGCGGAAACGGCGAAGGACAAGAGACCCAGCACGCCCACCACCAAAGCAAGCCACTTGAATTGCCCCAGGGAACCGGCCGCCGTCGGTAACACGTAGTCGGAGAGCATGATGAGGACATAACCCAGATAGCCAAAGGCATCGGCGAGATACAGCAGGTAACCGACATTCCCTCGCTCCCGGGTCAACGCAATCAATCGCTCAAAGACCGTCGTGTGGACGACCACGTAAGGCAGATACATTCCCAGGCCCACCATGACCATGAAGGGAAAGCCAGCGATTCGATTCCAATGGAGCCCCGCCAACGCGAGGAGGAGTAAGCAGAATCCCACGCCCCCAATTCCAAGTGCCGTCAGCAGAGCGCGGCGATTGTCGGAGACGAAAACGACGAGTCCGCTCGCCAGCAGAACGCCCAAGGCCACCCACATTTCCGAGAGTGCGAAGACGGAGGGTTGTCCTGTGGTCCCTAAATCCCTCCATAATTCGGGCGCAAAATCGGCTCGAATGCTCCGCAGGATGGTGATCAACAGGTAGGCAAAGACAATCAACGAGATCCCGACCCCATGGCACCGGATCCAGCGCCAACGGTCCTCCGAGTTCATGGGCTCGCGGCGCGAACGCGCCTCAACATCACTCTCCGAGGGCGGCGGGATTTTTTGCAGCATCCAAACGAAGAGGGCAAGCGGAAGCAGGAAGATCAATCCGGCCGTGAAGGGCATCCAAGAATCGGATACTCCGAATTCAATCAGCCATGCACCGACGGACTTCACGAACCCATCAGCCAGGATGAAACTGGCGCAGAGTCCGGCGACAAACGCTTCGCTCAAATTTCGTCCCTCGAGAAAGCCCAGCACCAGTCCAAAGACCATTCCCAGAGGAAGCCCGTTGAGGAAGAGACAAAGGATCGAATAGGGGGGAGGCACGAGGGCAAAGAGCAGCAGGGCGAGCTCGCCGACCCCAATCAGGCCGATCAGTACCCAGGCACGGCGCCGGGAGGGCATTTCGGCAATGACTTTGATCCCGATGAACTTGGACACCATGTATCCCAACACCTGGGCGGTCACCAGCCAGGTCTTCATCCCCGGTTCAAAGGGGGACTCATCAAAGGTCGCGGAGGTAAAGGGCTTGCGAAAGCCATACATGCAAGCGTAGGTCCCGAACGACGCCGTGACACACCAGAGCGTCAACCAAAGGGGGTTCTTCAACCAACCCGCCTCGGTCGATAATGAAGGACTCGATTCCCCCGACGGGGCAACGCGATCTGAATCAGAGTTCATTCTACTTCTGTTTCTTTCACCGACATTTCCCGTACCCCCCGTCTTTTCTCCCGACTCTCTGACTTCGTGTCATCCCCACGATGACCCGCTGGTTGTCTTGGATCACCCCCAGGTTGTCTGAGATTCAGGCCGTGACGGCGTCAATTGCGTGACGCCCAAAATGGAGCGTTGCCCTCGGTGCCAGCGTCGGGTAAATCCCCTCGGTGATGGAGTCAGCTATCAAAACGATCGAACAGGTTTTTCAAAGCCGGGGCGCCAATCAGTACGGGACCGAGGCCGTCACTCAACTCGAACACGGGCTCCAGTGTGCTCAATTGGCCGAGGAAGCCAAGGCAAAGTCCCCACTAATCGCCTCGGCGCTCTTGCATGACATCGGTCACATCCTGGATCCCGGAACCGCCAGCAATCCCCCCTCGGATTCGTTCGATGACCGGCACGAGTTCCGGGGCAATGCCTGGGTCAAACAACACTTTGGAGACCAAGTGGCCGACCCCATCCGTCTCCATGTCGCCGCCAAGCGATACCTTTGCACCACTGACGCCACCTATGAGCAACTCCTCTCGCCGACCTCGCTCAAGAGTTATCACGATCAAGGGGGCCCCATGAGCCAGGAGGAAATCGCCGGGTTCGAGCGGGAACCCCATTCACCTGAGGCCCTCACCCTCCGCCGCTGGGACGACCTGGCAAAGGATCCGGACCGGAAGACCCCGCCACTCCCTCATTATCTTCCCCACCTTTCCGCCTGCTTGATTTCACGGTGATGCTCAGCGGCTAAAGAGCGCGCGCGCCGCAACCGTCGATCCCACCGAAGAAAGCAGCCCGCCCCGCTCCCTCGCAACTCAGGACGGGAAGCGGCCCGTTCAGCGGGACTCTTCAGTTCTCGGGCTCCTCGCCCCAGGGAATAAAGGGCGCCCGCAACTTGTGGTAGATCCACGCTTCGATGGGACGTAGCAGCCGCAAAGCCGGATAAACCGGCGAGTAATACAGCCGCAGGCGCAGGACCGACAAGAGCATCACCAGCGACGAACGAAAAAGCGTTTGCGTGACCTTCGATCCGAGTTGATCAGTCCATTCGGTGGGCTCTTCATGAATCTCGAACCCCTCGCGCTTCAGGGCGTAGAGCAGGTTGACGTCAAACGCCAGATCCGCAATTTTCAGTTTCGGTTGAATCGCCAAGGCGGCCTTCCGGGTAAAAACCTTTGCCGGACATTGGGTATCCTTCACGTTCAGCCCAAACAAGATCTGAACAATGAAATGAAACACCCGGCTCACAAACTGGCGGGTGAGGGTTTGTTGCCGGAGAAGCGTGGCGCCGGGAAGCCAGCGAGATCCAATGACGCAATCGCGTTCCCGGCACAACGCCACCAACCGAAGAAACTCTTCCGGGGCCGTGGCCCCGTCGGCGTCCACGTAGCCGATCCATTCCACATCAGGCGCTGCGGCCAGCCCCCGTATGAGGGCACCGCCTTTCCCGATTCGTTCGGGGAAATTGAGAACGCTCACCGAGTGATGCTCGTCACAAACGCGCTGGACAATCTCCAAGGTTAGGTCCCGGCAACCATTGAGCACGACGATGATCTGGTAGCGCCCCTGGGCATCCTGATCGAGGCGGGCGACATACCGCTGGAGGGTCGCCTCAATGCGTTCCTCTTCGTTGTAAGCCGGGATCAGGAGAAGAAACCGTTTACCCTCGTCTTCCATAGATTTTTTTCGTTGGGATCCGGTTCCGATCCGGTCTTCAAATCACTGTCCCCTTCCCGTTCATCCGGCACCCCGTCCCTATCGAACGCCAACCCCTTCAAAAGGAGACAACGGCATGGGTTCGGCATGGTCCAGATAATGCCGGCACACCGAGAAAAAGGACGCCACCGAATCCACCCTTCGAATCGCGTGGAGGAAGGCACCGGTCGGCTCGATTCCCACACCGACAAAGTTGAGATAGCGCTTCATCTTTCGAACATGGGCGAAATCTCCCAGCCCCGGCGGTCGAACCGCATCAAACAGCCGGGCGATATAGGCCAATACCTCTTTCCCCGTGGGCACGAACACTTCCTCGCCGGCGAACGCCTGTCGAATCTGCCGGAAGAGCCATGGATTACGGATCGCTCCCCGCCCGATCATGAGACCGGCGGCACGGGTTTGGGCCATCACCCTCTGCGCCTGGAGGACCGACCCCACATCACCGTTGGCCAGAACGGGACACGACATCCGCGTGACCGCCCGGGCTATGGCATCATAGTCCACCTCACTCCGATACCCCCCCTTGACCGTGCGGCCGTGAACCGTCAATAAGTCGATCCGGTGCCGAGAAAACACGTCCAGCAGTTCGTCAAAAAGGCCCCCATGTTCAAACCCGATTCGGGTCTTTACCGTCAACCGCCCGACAATCGCGTTTCGCAAGCCGCCCAGGATCCGGTCCACCCGCTCGGGATCGGCGAGGAGTCCACCTCCCGCACATTTCCGGTAGACCACGGGGGCGGGACATCCCAGATTGAGGTCCACTCCCGCCACCGGATAGGCGAGGAGTTGCTCCGCGGTGTCGATCAGCGCCGGAAGATCATTGCCGATCATCTGTGCCAGGATCGGCTTACCCGATTCATTCTCCACGATGGACCTGAGAATCGTTGGGTCGAGCCGCGAGGTCGAGTGAACCCGGAAATACTCGGTGTAGAGCAGGTCGGCACCCCCGTAGTGACTGATGAGATTCATGAACGGGAGATCGGTGATATCCTGCATCGGCGCGAGGGCCAACACCGGACCGGACCGGTGCTGCTCAAAGAGTCCCGTCCAATCCGTCGGTTTCGCCGCTTGCTCCATCGTCGTCTCCTCTCCTCGTCCCGTCCTAACGCATTCGAGCAATCAGGATGCCCGCGCCCCCCCCGAACAAAAGGTTTGGCAACCATGCCGCCAACCACGGGGCCAATCGCCCCCCGGTCCCCATGGCCAACCCCACCCGCATCAAAATGAAATAACCGAAACAGATGACGATGCTGCTGGCGACCCCCACATAGGCGTTGCGTCGGCCACTCGCGCCGCCGAATGGAATCGCAATCAAAACGACCACCAAACAGGTAAAGGGCCAGGCCATACGACCATGAAACTGAGTGTCAAGCTTCACCCGTTTCGGCGGCGGCAAATCCGGATGCAACATCAAGTAATCTGAAATCTCGCTGAGCGAAACTTGGGCCTCCTTCGCCATGCGGACACTGTTCAACAACGCGCCGATCCGCCGTTCACTCCGGATCTGCCGAGGCGTCAATTTCAGCTCCTTGACCCCGATCAACGGGTCGTCGGTCACCTTCAACATTTCAGCCGCCGATTGGCTGGGATCGTTGCGAAAGGTGGTCATGTTCTCAAAGGTCCACACCCCGTTGGTATACCCGCCTCGTTCGGCGACCATCTTCACGGTGATCCGTTCATCCAACTTCCAGGTGATGCGCGGCCGGATCAGCTCGCTGGTCACCAGATGATAATTCTCGATGTCCCAGGACTGGTCGGTTCCATGATCCTCTACATGAAGCGGACCGGTCCAGTGAAGATCCCCACCCCCTTCTTTCTGGCGTTCCAAGTCCTCAATCGAAGCCGCTCCACGAGCGGCCCAGACCTCGTTCACAAGGAAAAGGATCCCGCTGAAAAGCACGCCCACGATCAGATAAACCGCGGACAAACGCCAAATACTCAAGCCGGCGGCCCGGGCCGCAATCCATTCGTTGTGGCGGGCGTGATTGGTCAGGCTGTAGAGCATCGCCAAGAGCAAGGCCACGGGAATCACCACCACCAGCAATTCAGGGAGTTTCTGCAAATAGTAGCGACTGATCTCTCGAGGCCCCAAATGAGCCTTCTGCAAATCTCCCAGCTCGCCAAACAAATCGAAGGTCAGCCAAAACAGCAAAAAACCGCTCAAACAATAGCAAAGGGGAATGGTGAGTTCCCTGAGCAAGTAGCGGTCGATCAAACGCATCGGGTGAGCTTAGGCGGACCGTGTCGTTTTCGCAACCCGAGGCAAGCCCCCCCGGACATGTCCCTCGAAGGGCGGGGTTCCCCGCCAACAATCCCAAGTCACCATCCGCCGAACCAACGATTCATTCGGTCGGTTGGAAGAGCACACACATGGGGCGGGGACAAGAAACGAAGTGCCGCGAATACAAGAGAGCGCCACTATCCTGATCCACCTGGAAACTGGTCAAGGAATTGGATTCCCGGCCGCCTGCGACCAACCATCGGCCACCGGGATCGAGATTGAAATTGCGGGGCATTGCTCCTCGAATCGCTTCCCGCTCGATGAATCGCAATCGTCCGGTTTGACCGTCAACGGCAAACACGGTGACCGAGTCATGGCCCCGGTTGGCGCTGTAGACAAACCGCCCGGTTGGGTGAACCCGGATCTCGGAGGAGGAATTGAATCCCTGCCAGTAATATTCGGGAAGAGCGGGAATGGTTTGGATGGGAGTCAAGGCGCCGGCCGCGGCGTCGTATTCGAAAACCGTCACAGCCAGGATCAACTCGTTCACAACATAGGCCCACTTGCCACTGGGATGAAACTTGAAATGGCGGGGGCCACCGCCCGATGGGCAGACCGCTTCACCGTGAGGACGGATCGACGCGTTTTCATGATCGATTCGATAAATCAACACCCGATCGATTCCGAGATCCGGAACAAAGAGGAACTCATTCTTCGGACCCACCCCGACCCAATGGGGATGGGGGCCTTCCTGTCGCGAACGATTGGGCCCCGACCCTTCATGCTCGATCAGCGTCGATCGCGGCCCGACTTTTCCATCCGCCAACACCGGAAAAACGGCCACCGACCCCCCCCCGTACTGGGCCGTGAAGAGGCATCTCCCCGAAGGATCCACCGCCAGATGAGCCGCCCCGCCATCCCCCGTCGGCTGCGAGTTCAACACGCTCAGAGTCGACGCGCCGGAGGAGATCGAATACGCCATGACCCCGCCCCCCGCATCTCCCGGAAGCTGACAGGCGGCATAAAGCACCTTGCCGTTCGGATGCTGCGCCAGAAAGCCCGGACCGCCGATCTCCGCGGCCAAACGGGGCGGAGTCATCGCGCCTGAATCCAGATCCAGCTCGGATCGATAAATCCCACTCCCCTCACCGGAAGCGGTTCCCACCCACATCACGGCAGAGTCGGCATCAAACACAGCGGCACCCAGCAACACGAGAAAAGACATCCAACGCATCCCAGAATCCTAACGAGCCACCCAACCTTTCGCCAACAGAAACCTCTCGCATCACCCCCCTTCCGCCGTCACTCATCCCCCCGGGCCGCGGCAGAGCGCTTTAACCTTGCCACCCCTTGTTGCTTGTTTAGGTTGGCCATCGACCTCCCATGTTTTGGCGATCCATCCTTTCCTTGGTCCTCGCAGGACTGGCGGCCTCGACCCGACCCGCTCGAGCCGGAGCCATCCCCTCCGTCCTCCTCGCGCGCCCCATGCCCCCTCCGACCTGGGCGCTCCTGGAGCGGGAACTGTTCAAGGCCAATGCGATCGCCACCCAGGCATTCTACGATCGTTATTTTGACGAAAGGGGCTACCTGCTCTGTGTCGAACGCTGGGGAGGGGACGACGGCCCCGACGACGCGATTGAAGCCGTGACCGACTGGACCCTCCTCCATGCGCTCGGCGGCGGGGATGGGATTCTCCAACGGTATCACCAGGCCTGGGAAGGGCACCTGAGACAATACACGGAGGCCAAAACCGTGGAGGTGCCCCTGGCCCGAGATGGCATGTACTACCAGGAGTTTCCCGTCATGTTTGACTGGCTCCACCACGCCGAGGGGCTGACGCCTTTCAGTCTGCAAGGCCTGGCGACACCGGACGACTCGCTCTACCGTCGCCGGGTTCAACGCTTCGCCGGCTTCTACCTGAACGAAAGCCCCCAGGCGCAAAACTACGACTTTGAACATCGAATCATCCGCAGCCTCTTTACCGGGAGTCGCGGCCCGCTCCTGCGCCGGGCCACCGCGCTCGATTGGGCGGGAGATCCGATCGAGGTCGCTCATCGATTTCAACTCGGCCACGGGGAACGCTCCTACCAGGAGATGCTGGCCCACTTCGAGGACTACAACGAGATCGTCGGAGACCACCCCTCCAATCTCCTGGCAACCTCCCTGGCCGTCCATGCCTATGCGCTCACGGGCAACCCAAAGTATCGGACCTGGTTACTGGACTATGTCGAGGCCTGGATCGATCGGATGAACGAGAACAACGGCATCATTCCCACCAACATCGGACTCGATGGAACCATTGGCGGGGAGGCCGGGGGAAGATGGTATGGCGGCGTCTACGGGTGGGGATTCACCGTTCGTGTGCCCCAGACCGGCGCCTGGGCCCATCGACAGACCCATCACCTGGGGTTCATCGGGTTCATGAATGCCTATCTGCTCACCGGCGACGACCGTTACCTCGAGCCCTGGCGGGTTCAATCCCAACGAATCAACGCCGAGGTCAGAATGATTGATGGCGTCCCCCATTACCCCCAAAAGTACGGGGACCGAGGTTGGTATCATTTCACTCCCGCACCCTACCGCCCCTTCGCCCGGGAATTGCACTCCCTCTCGTGGGAGGCACGGGATCGGGTCGCCGTTGCCGACGACCCCTGGTTACGCTATCTCGACGGCGACCATCCCAACTACCCGGAGACCGTCCTCCGCGCCGATCTCAATCGCATCCGACAACAGGTCGAGGGCATGCGGAAGGACCACACCACCCCCGACACCCGGCTCGCCGATGACCCCATGAAATACAATCCCGCCAGCGTTCAATCGCTCGTCAGCCTCACGCTCGGCGGCCTTCATCCCGGCCGCCTCGCCGCGCCTCTCCACTGCCGGGTCCGCTACTTCGACCCCCAAGAGAGACGGGCTGGACTCCCCTCCGACGTGGCCGCCCTGGTCAGCAAAATCGACCCGGATGGCATCCAACTGACCCTCGTCAACATCAGCCAATCCGAGTCCCGCACCGTGATCCTTCAGAGCGGTGCCTACGGCGAGCACCGATGGCAACGGGCGCTCACCTCCCAGGCAACACAATCGATCCAGGGAACGCATCTTCAGGTTACCCTGCAACCGGGAGCAGGCGACGTGATTCAATTGGAAATGGAGCGATTTGTGAACCCACCCACCCTGGAATTCCCATGGCAATCCACCCGCTAATGCCGGATTGAGAAGCGATCCAGGCAGGACCACACCGACCCAGCCCCTTATGAACCGTCGACACTTTCTGAGCTCGTGCATCCTGCCCTCCCTCCTCTACCGACTGCAAGCGGCGCGAGGCGAACCGGACATTCAGTTCGACGCGGCGGATCGCATTCTCACCCAAGCCGTCCAGCACCATCAAGTCGCCGGGGCCTCGTTCTCCATTCGACATCGTGGCACAACGAGGATCCGTCACTACGGGACAGCCCGGTCCGGCTCTCCAATCTATCTGCTGGCATCCATCACCAAGCCCTTCTCGGCAACTGGACTGATGACCCTCGCGGATGCCAACGAGCTCAAACTCACCGATCCCTTGTCCCGTTTTATTCCCGAGTTCGACGGTGAGGGGAGGGAAACCATCACCATCGAGGATTGCCTGACCCATCGTTCCGGGTTGCCCGATCAACTCCCCGAGAACACCGAACTTCGACGGCGACACGCCCCGCTCGCCGCGTTTGTCGAGAAGGCCATTCGCACGCCCCTCCAGTTTTGGCCAAGGAAACAATATGGTTACTCCAGCATGGGGATTCTTCTCCTGAGCGAGGTCGCCCGTCGAATCACCCGGCAACCCTTTCCGGCGTGGCTCAGGGAGAGGGTGTTCCAGCCGCTGGGCATGCCACACTCCGCCCTCGGCCTCGACCCGCTTCAACTCAACCAAACGATGAAATGCCAGGTCGAGCAAGCGGCTCCCGAGTCCGGAGCGGGCGCTGCTTCAGCAAGGAACTGGGACTGGAACAGCCCTTACTGGCGACGATTGGGGGCTCCCTGGGGCGGTGCCCACGGCTCCGTGGAAGACGTGACCCGCTTTCTGGATGAGTTCCTTCATCCCCGAGCAAAGCTTCTCCGGCCGGACACAATGCTCCGGATGACGCGGAACCAGAATCCTCCCGGCATGACTCCAAGGGGCCTTGGTTTTGCACTGAGCCCACAACTCGGCCCCCGCCAAGACCGGGCGGTCTTTGGGCATACGGGGTCGACCGGAACCCTGTGCTGGGCGGACCGAAAAACCGATACCATTTGCGTCGTCCTCACCACCCTCCCCGCCCGGGCTGCAAGCCCCCATCCTCGAGATCTGGCAAGCCAGGCCCTTGCCGACGCCCTCTTCCCCCAGGGGGCAACGCCCTGACCTCCCGCCCCTTTTTCCTTTCTCTGCCGGCTGGGGCCCCTATCCTTCCCACCCATGGATCCTAGATTTTTCCTGAGCGTCCGGCCCCTCTGGGCCTCCCTCGCCGGGCTCATCGGCCTGGTCTCCTCTCCGGCGCTTGAGGGCGCAGAAACGAAGTCGGTCGAGGCCGTGCGAGAGGCACTGACGTTCCACGCCTCCTTTGACCAGGGGATCCACGCCGAATTCTCCCGGGGGGACGGAACACTCCACACCTGCCTTCAACCCAACAATCAATCCGACGCAACTGGGGGGCTCAACGCAGAGGGAAAGACCCGCCACCTCAAGGAGGGGG
>DEAY01000052.1 GCA_002348345.1 Verrucomicrobia bacterium UBA2970 | reverse complement strand
GGTTGCGGGACGAGGGGTCGAAGTCGTAAAGAGGAGAGGTTGTCATGAAGTTCCGATTCGTACAAAAGCGCGTCAGCGCCCTGGCCCGGTGGGTCGAACCCACCAATAGCTCCCCGGTCATCGACTGGCCTCCGGCGGCTCTCGACAAGCCCAGAGAGAACCAGATTCTTCCGATTCGAAAGGACCGTCCCAAGACCGCTACTTTGCGGTTTGAATAGGCTACCTTTCGATGGGGGTTGGGGTCACCTCGCGTCGGGACACGTTGACGACCTGGTCCGATTTGATCGATTGCTCCTCTGCAAAACAGGTCTCGGAGACCGCGAGGCCGTCTTCAATGGATACTTTCGAGGGCGGGACATCCTTTCGGATGCATTCCAGAAAATACTCGAGCTGACCTGCATAGCCATCCTTCCCCTGACATCGAATCACCTCGCGGCCGTCATCGCCCGGGTAGAGAACGAGCGATTCATCCCCCCTGGAAAGATCATAGACGACTGTAGCCTTCTCAAAAATCACCGTGTAGGCCATGTTGAATCCAAACCCGGGAGTCATCGCCCAGCTGCCCTCGGCCGAAACACAGGCTCCAGAGGAAACCGTGTATTGGGTCGTCACATGATCCACCGCTCCGCTCACCGCACTGAATCCCTGAGAATACACCCGAATGGGTTTCCCAAAACAATAGTGGATGAAGTCCACGTCATGAACATGTAGATCAAGGAGCGCCCCACCGGACTCGTCTCCCTTGAAGTAATTGGCTTGGCCCCATGCGGGCGGTTCGGCAATTCGACGGAATTGAGCCGCCCGCACCTCTCCGTATCGCAGCGAGTCGATCGCCTCCTTCAGCCAAGCCCACTCCGGCCAAAAGCGAAGACACATCGCCGGCATGAAGATCCCCTTGGCCTTTCCCACCTCCTGGGAAAGCTGTCTAACTTCTTCGGGGAAACGAGCCAGCGGCTTCTCGCAAAGAACGTGATAGCCGGCCCGCAGGGCTCGAGAGCTCAGATCCACATGAGTACGGGTGGGCGTGCAAATGTCCACGACCTGCAAACCCGGATGCCGCAGGAACGCGTCGAAATCCTGATACGGCGTCACCCGAGTCATATCGAGTCGAATCGGTTGCTGGTCCCCCACGTTTCCTTCGACATCACTGAGGTCACCGTCCAGGCGCCGGCCGGAAGGATTACACACGGCCACCACCTCGACCCCCTCCAGTTGACGATAGCCCTTGAGATGGGCCACCGACATAAAGCCCAATCCGACTAAACCCACTTTGATCACTGCATCCGACCTCTCTTTCTGGTTTCGCTCCTTCACAACGCCGGCCGAAGCAACCGCACGAATTCGACGAACCCCGCTGCCTGCCGCTCTAGGCGGGACCTTATTTCGGGATCCGAAATCCTCCCTCCCTCACCCATCACGCGATCCACCTCTGGCAACAAGACTCGGGTGGGAAAGATGGGTGCTTTCCGGTAGGCAAAGATCTGCTGCAATTGCTCGACAGGACGCAAGGCTCCCCAGGATCCGGCCGCTAGGCCCACCAAACAAACGGGGGTTCCCTCAAGGCTCTCGGGGAAGTTGAGCATATCAATAAAGTACTTCAGAACCCCGGGAAAACTCCCGTTGTATTCCGGCGTGACGAAGACAACGCCCGCGGCACCGAGAATGGCCTCGGAGAAGGGGACGAAGGCATCCGGTTTTTTTTCATAGGCGCTACCGAGGAATACCTCCGCCGGTAAATCCACCAGATCAAGGAGCTGGCAATCCTCGCCGAGGGACTGATAAATCCCTTGAATCTCTCCTGCCACCATTCGAGAGCGACTCGAGGGTCGGTTCGTGCCTGAGACCACGGTCATCATCGTTTAGCCGCCCGGATGGCTTCGAGCCTGAACCGGTTCCGCGACGGCCCCGGGATTGGGACATCGTCGAAGCCCATTTCGAAAAAGCAACTGCCACACCACAACCAATGCCTCCCGGATGATCGCCTTCGACATCTTCGAACTCCCCTGAAACCGATCCGTGAAGATGATGGGGATCTCTTTGACCCGAAGCCCACGACGCCAGACTTGGTGGGTGAGCTCGATTTGGAAACTGTAACCATTAGACCGGACCTGGGCGAGATCGATGCCTTCCAAGGTCGTCCGCCCGAAGCATTTGAACCCCCCGGTGGGATCGGTGAACGGCATGCCGGTGATAAACTGTACATACTTGGCCGCGCACAAACTCAAAACGAGCCGGTTGAGGGGCCAATTGATCACTCGAATTCCATCGCGATACCGGGAGCCGATCACCAGATCGGCTTCGGCCGCCGCCTCGATGAATCGCCCAATATCCTTCGGATCATGGGAAAAGTCGCCGTCCATCTCCAGAACGAATTCGTAGTCCCGCCCCAGCGCCCAGGCAAAGCCATCGCAGTAGGCCCGTCCCAAGCCATTCTTCTCCGTGCGATGCAACACATGAACCCCCGAGTGGCGTTCGGCTAATTGATCAGCAATTTCTCCGGTTCCATCCGGTGAATTGTCATCAACGATCAAGACATCGACGGCCTCGTTATGCCCCAGCACACTATCCACCAGCGATTCAAGATTCGCTCGCTCATTATAGGTCGGCACGACCACGATTGCCCGACGCTTCATAGACCGAAGTTCGATGAACCCAACACAGACCTGTTTCCGCAATTCCTCATTCGCAGCACTTATTCCCGAGCCCCGCCGCCCGCTTCATCCATTGACACGTTTCGCATTCCACTGACCCATAAATAGCCCAACCCACTGCCCACCACATAATAAAAAAAATCAGAAAGGGCGAAACTGGTTCCGATCAGCGTACGCCCGATGAAGGAAGATCGAACCGCCTCCAAAAACGGGGTGTGGACTAGTTGCAAGACTTCAAGGAAGGCGGTGGCAACCAAGACCCACACCGTGATCCGCCCGGCGGCATGGTGGGGCCGGAGCAAATCCCACAAGGCAGACCAAAACATCACGTAGAAGACGCCTCCCAACGAGGTGTTGACCCAGAACTCACCAATCCCCCGGTAGAATTTGGTGTAAAACCCCACCCCGGTGAGCGTCGCCAAGCCAAGGAGCCGCCATCGACAAAACACCCATTGCGCTCGGATCGAACTCATTTCAATTCCCGTTACCGAAGAAACCTCAGGGCCAGGAATCCTGCGATCAGCAAGATCATGAAGGCCCATGCACAGAGATTGAAATACCGATCAATCACCCCTCGAATCTGGGCGCCGCAAAAGTAGAGCGCCGTCGCGACGGCGAAGAAACGGAGAGAGCGCCCCACCAAGGAGGCGAGGAAAAACTCATGGAATGAAAACTTGAACGCGCCTGAAGCAATGGTGAACACCTTGTAGGGGATCGGCGTCACGGCCGCCAAGAGATTGCCCATGAAGCCATATTCATCATACCAGATCTTGATTTTCGCCATCACCGCCTCCCCGTGATACATCTTGACGATGGCCTGCCCGATCAACTCATAGCCCCAATAGCCGATGCCATAGCCGATGACGCCTCCGATCAACGACCCCGCGGTACAGATGAGAGCGAACCGGTAGGATTGCTTGACGCCCCCAACGCACAAGGCAATGAGCAGCACATCGGGAGGAATGGGAAAAATGGCCGACTCCATTAGCGCGATCACAAAAAGAGCCCATGCGCCGGCGGGATGCTCCGCCCAACTCAATGTCCAATCGTAGAGCCGCCTGAGAATCGATCGAGTCCCCGCCGGGTTCTCTTTCTGAGAATCGTGGTTCATGGACCGCCGAGTGGAAGTCAATTTCTAGATCACGTCAAGGGCAAGGCGAGCGGACGATCCCCGCGAACAGTGAGGACGACACTTCGAGGTGGTTCTCATCGAGAGCCACTGCCCCCCAGGGTTCGCTTAGACCAATGGAACGAGGGGTTTTATGTTCGAAGAGGCATGACCGGGCCCCTACGTTGGAGCCTTCCGATCGACCGATTCATCATCATCGGCATCGTATGAGGCCTCAAACCCGAGGTTGAACATCATCAGGAAGAGAGCGAAACTGCCCCTTTGATGAGAATAATCGGAGGCAGCGAATCTGGGCTTCGCCTGGCCACCCCAAAGGGATCCGGAGTTCGGCCGACGGTCGACCGGGTCCGGGAGGCGATCTTTAATCGACTGGCCGCCGATATTGTGGGGGCAAAGATACTTGATCTCTTCAGCGGGACCGGTGCAATTGGGCTCGAATCCGCCAGTCGGGGCGCAGGTAGCGTGC
>DEAY01000278.1:8725-8857 GCA_002348345.1 Verrucomicrobia bacterium UBA2970 | reverse complement strand
GCGGCCTTTTTCCTCGTAGAGCATTCCGTTGTATTCTGGTTTCTTCGTGACGATATCACATTGGTAGCCGCTCACCACGTCGAGACCAAGTTCCGGGCGGGATTGACCGCGGTACTGGATGCCGCTGTTGCC
>DEAY01000278.1:0-8371 GCA_002348345.1 Verrucomicrobia bacterium UBA2970 | reverse complement strand
AGGTCAAAGTTGCGAATGGTGGAGCCTTTCCAGGTGAGGAAATGATTCATGGTGAGGGAGCCATCTGCCACGCCGGTGAGAATCCCGTTCTTCACCGACCAGTATTTTGGGTCCCCGGCCCAGCCTCTGAGGCCGTTGTTTGCCAGCAGATTGACAAAACCATCGGGTCCGGGGTTCACGGTGACGGCTGCCGATGCGTCCGGATGCGCCGGGGAGGATAGGGTGAAGGTTCCTTGGAACGGCGGGAACGGCCCTCCCAGTTCCTCAATCCGTTGAGTGGTACGAAGTCGCATTGCTTCGAGGAGTTCCCGATGATCGGGATCTTGGGCGAGATTCGTGAGTTCGTCGGGATCGTTCCGGAGGTCGTGGAGGAATTCGTAGTTGCCGTGGTCAAAATACCGAACATACTTATAGCGCTCATTGCGAATCCCTTCAAAGGGCGGGATGCGCTGTCGGACTGCAAAATGTTCGTGGAAGGATTCCTTCCGCCAATTGCTTGGTTTTCCATGGCGCACGATGGGTTTCAAACTGTGGCCTTGATATCGTTCGGGAGGCGTGATTCCGGCCCAGTCGAGAAAGGTGGACGGCAAGTCGAGATTGAGCGCGATGGCATCGGTAACCTGTCCTTGTTGAGATTCGGAGACGCGGGGGTCGGCAATGATGAGCGGCACGCGCAAGGACTCATCGTAGTGGGACCATTTCCCGGCGAAGCCGCGATTGCCCATGTGGTAGCCGTTGTCCGCCGAGTAGACGATAATGGTGTTCTCCGCGAGGCCTTCGGCATCCAGTGCCTTGAGGAAACGACCGATGGCACCGTCAATGCCGCTGACCATTCTTAGGTAGGCCCGCATATTCGTCCGGTACTTCTCATCGGTGTTCCAACGCCAGAAAAATCGTTCGCGGTTGATCGTGGTTTTGAGAAAATCTGGTTGGCGATTGAAGATCGCGGGGTCATTCAAGTGTGGTGGAGCGATGTCATCCTGTTCATACATTCCATCGACGGCTCGAGGCCATGGAAAATGCCCGATGGCCGGCCGTCGATCGCTATCCTCGGCGTGACAGGCGTTGAACCACAGGTTCAAGGCAAAGGGCTTGTCTTTGGGTTGATTGCGGATGAACTCAATGCCACGGTCGACGATCAGTTCCGTTTCGTGGCGCAAACCGCCGTCGGGTTGTTTCTTGTAGAAGGGATTGCGACCAATCGCTTGAAATTCATCGAAGTGTTCTTCCCGGCGATATCCCTTGGGCATCTTGGCGTGCCACTTGCCGAAAAAGCCGGTGCGATAGCCGTGTTGGCGCAGGAGGTCGGTGTAGAGTTCGCGGACGGCGTCGGGTCGAGCGAGATCAGGTTGATCCGGGGTTCCGTAGCTTCTCCCGGTCAAGCCGGTGAGGATGGTCGTCCGACTCACCCAACAGATCGAGTGGCTGACGAATGAGTTGTTGAATCGGGTGCCGCGAGCGGCGAGGCGGTCGATATTCGGGGTCCGGACCAGGGGGTGGCCGTAACACCCCAACGTCGTGCTGGTTTGATCGTCGGTGAAAAAGAAAACGATGTTGGGTCGGTCCGAGGCGGTCGCGACGGCGGAAAGCAGCGTGGCGAAAAAAGGAGCGAGCAAGGGTTTCATGGGTGATGAGGTGAGTGTGATCCTCTTCCATGGCATGGGTCAACGATCGAATGGAAGGAAGCTTGATGAACTTGATTTCGGCGGGGTCGGAGGGGGAAGTGGCCTTGGTCAGAACTCGTTTTCCATCCACTGGGTGATGCGTCGATTGGCAGCCTGCATTCGTTGGACCTGCTCGGCATCGGGGGTTTCCTGTTCGTCCAGGAGGCCGTAACGCCGGGCCTTGTTTCGTTGGTAGGCGCCACAGAGGTGAAATCCGATGCAGCCCGGATTTCGATGCAGTTCCTGCAACGTCTCGGCATACCAGGTCCCGTTGTTCGGAGTGAATTCCCCGGGGATGGTCTGCCATTTGATCCGAGCCGCATCGGCCAACAGAACCGGTTTGCCTGTTTTTTGGTGCCACTCCCAGAGGTGCCTGACGGGATCCCGGAAATCCTGGAAGCTCAAGACGTCAACCCAAGGCAGGGCGGCATTGACGACCTCCGGGGCCATGGGGGCGTTCGCCTCGTAGCGATCCCCGAGGAGGAGGTGATGCTTGTCGTAGCGACGGATCGAGTCGTGCGTGGTTTTGTAGTAGAGGCTGGCCAGCTCGAAGAGTTCGTTTCGGCCGGCCTTTGACTTGAGTCGTTCGGGATCAAAGATCGGGCCTCGCCACTCATTGACGGGTCGGTGATGAATCCAGCAGGGACAGTCACTGTAGAAATAGCCGATGAGATTGGGATCCTCGCTGAGTGCTGCGCAATGCGATCGAGCGACGTAATCACACCAGTCCTTCCAGTCGGCTCTTCGGAAATCGAAGTGGAGGGTGTGCTGTTCCCATTGATGGGATTCCATGAAGGGCAGCAGATGGCAGTAAGGCATGTTGAGCGCCTGGTATTCGTCAACGGTGAAGGCCCGGGAGTGCCGCCACTGACGTACGGTCACTTCCTGGACCCAACCGACCGTATTGAAACCCCATTCCCTTAAGTTGGGAGATACCGATTCCTTGATCCAACGCAATGTGCTGCCGCCGTATTTCTTGCGCCAGATCTCAATGTTTTCCGGATAACGCAGACTGGCCGGGTCGATGTGATTGAGCCCGATGGTGAAGAAGGGCTTGCCTTCGGGGGTGATCAGCCACCAATGGTTTTTTCGTTTTCCGAGTGTGAAGAAGCGCTGGGGCTGAGGTTGAGTCGTCTCGGGGGAGTCGGCTCCGAGGTGGGAGGCAAACGATAATCCTGTACCCCCGGCGAGGGTGTGGCGAAGGAAGGTTCTTCGGTTGATTGCAGGCATGGGCTCTCTTCAGAAAGGGTGGGGTTGAGAGGGTTCAATCGAAGCAGGGTACGCGTTGGGGGAAAGCCGGTGGTTGCCTTGCCACGGGACCTCGGGGTTGGCGGGAGCCGAGGGATAGGATTTGCGACCGCCCGGGAGAATGAGCACGCGGGGATGACGAGGGTTGCCCATGCTTCGGAGGGAATCCTATCAAACAATGGGCCGCGAGGAAATGATCATCTTGAATCAATCGCAAAGCATACCCCCGTCTTTTTTTTGCGGGTTTCTTTGGGCGCCGCCGTGCTGACGTCACCATCACTCATCAACGCCCGCAGGGCGTCGGCGAGGGGATGGGGCGATGTTTTGTGAATGCGGAGCCGGTGACATTGGTTGAATTTCATAAACCCTCTCAATGCCCTGCTCAGCGCCTGAAGGAACCCGTCGGTCCTGGTCATCCAGGGTTCCAGGACGAGATGATGGAGATGCATCAAGGATTCCTTTCTCGAGGCCTTGCAATCCATTCGCGCCACGAGTCTGCCGTTCCAGAGGAGGGGGAGGGTGAAGTAGCCGTAGCGTCGCTTGTCGGCGGGACGGTAACATTCGATCTGATAATCGAACCCGAAGAGCTTCTTGATTCGCTTGCGCTGGATCACGAGATTGTCGAAGGGAGAAAGGATTTTGAGTGGGCTTGATTTCAGGCGATGATTCAACTGTTCCAGTGAAGCCGGCAAGGCGTGGTAAAGATCGCCTTCGACCCGGATCGCCTTCACCTCTCCACCCAGAACCATTTCCGCCAAAGCCTCGGCAACGGACGAGCGGGTGTCTTTGAGCAAATAGCAGCATTCGGCTGGTTGACCGAGGCCGTTGGCCCGCAGGTATCGAGTGATCAGGAATCGGGCGTGTAACTGCCGACTGGGCATGCTCAGATCGATGCCCTGGGGCAAGACCCGTTGGGTGAGATCATAGACTTTTTGAAAGTTGACCCGGCGGGGTGACATGAGTTTTCCCTGCATGAAGAGGTTTTCCAATGTGCGTTTGGCAGGCTTTGCATGCCAGTCTCCCCTTCGTCTGGAGTTGCCCTCGAAGTCCCGGGCCATCAAGGGGCCTTCATCATGAATGCGTTTCATCACCAGTTGTTCCAGTTTCGCGTCCCGGGCATACCAATGTTCCTGATCGCCGCAAGCCATCGCCCGCTTGCGAGGGAGGCTGAATCGGAAATCGCGCATCGGGAGGTAGGCCGCGGCATGCGACCAGTACTCAAACACCCGCTTGTCGGCCAGGAGTCGGTCGAGTTGGGAGGCTTGATAGCGGGGATGACGATTCCAAATCGTATGATGGTGGGCCCGTTGAATGACGGAGAGGGTGTCGATCTGGATATAGCCGAGATGCTCGATTGCCGACAGGGTTGCCGCTGGGGCGGGGCCGACGAATTTCGACGATGGGAGGCGCTGTGAGAGGAGCACCAGCTTTCGAGCCTCTTGGATGGAGAGTGAGTTCTTCATCGGGATTTGGCGAGAGGCTCTGGTGAGAAGGGCGATTTCAGAGGCACCGCTCGGGTCATCTTATCGTACTCGAGCTTGGGATCGCTCCGATGTGGTTTTGAATTCGGGAGCGGCCCTCCGTGGGAGCCAATGGGATAGCTGTTCGATGAGACCTTGGTAAGCGGGATCGTTGGCCAGGTTGTGGAATTCATCGGGATCGCTTCGGTGATCGTAGAGTTCTCGGGCCCCGTCTTGATACACAATCAGGCGCCAATCCCTGGTGCGGATTGCGTGATTGCCGAAATACGACGATGTGATCGCGGGTCGCTTTCTCGGGGTTTTAGGGGCCCGGAGCTGGGGAACGAGAGAACGGCCCTCGAGTCGGGTGTTTTGCGGAAGATCACACCACTCGACCAGGGTGGGGTAAAGATCAAGCAGGCTGACGGGTTCCCGGCATGCTTCTCCCGGTCGGATTCCCGGCCCGGCGATGAGAAACGGAACCCGAGTGGATTCCTCCCAGAGGGTTCGTTTGGCCCAATGCTGTTTTTCACCGAGATGAAAGCCGTGGTCGCTCCACAGGACGATGACCGTGTTCTCGGCGTGGGGACTCGATTCGAGGGCGTTGAGGACGATCCCCACACAATGATCGACGAAACTGACCGAAGCCAAGTAAGCCTGAGTCAGATTCCGCTGATGACCGTTCTGGATCACTTCGGCATGGGTCGGAGCGGCCGCGTATTCATTGATGTCGAGAAAGTTCTTGGGAAGGTCCGCGAGATCCCATTCAGGCGTCTTCGTCAAAGTCAAGGACTCCGGGTTGTAGAGCTTAAACCAGCGGGCCGGAGCGAAAAGGGGTACATGAGGTCGGAAGAAGCCGAGGGATAGAAAGAAGGGTTTCTCAAAGTCCTCGTCGAGGGTTGCCGCCGCCTTTTGTGCGAGTTGAAGGTCTGCCATCTGGGCGTCTTCCTTCGGGTAGGCTCCCCAGTCCCAAGCGCGGCTCCAATCGGCGGGACGGTTCATCGGTTTCCTGGGGCGGGGACTCTTTTTTCGACCAAGGGACCGGTCGATCGAGTTGGTCAGTCGTCCGTTGAATCCGTGATGGAGCACTTTTCCCCCGGAGAGGGTGTAGTAGCCATTGTCCTTGAAGTATCGCTGAATCGGAGGGGCGTCGGCGAGGGCCGGGAGCGCCTCGTATTTCGGTCCGAGCTCATAGCTGCCGTGAGTGGTCGGTGCGATTCCTGACATCACACTCGCTCGAGAGGCCGAACAGACCGGCACCGAGCAGTGGGCGTTGGTGAAGTTCTGGCCTCGACGCGCCAGGGCATCCATGTGGGGGGTTTTGGCATCGGGATGGCCCCCGAGAAAACCGGTCCAGTCGTTGAGATCGTCGATGCAGATCATCAGGATGTTGGGTTTCCGTGTCTCGGAGTAAGATTCCACATGGAGGACGCATAACCCCATGACAACCGCAAGGGTTTGGATGATTCTGATTCCGTATTTTCTGTTCATTGATGCTTCTTACGACAGGCCTTCAATGCCGGGGCTGCAGGCGTTCCCGCTCCGAGGGGCATCCGATAGCGTTCGTCCGTCGAGGGCCTAACGGATTGCGGCAAGGAGTCTCTTGGGCATCGGGTCTTGTCATGTGGGGCGCGAGTAAGGTGCGGGCCATGAGACCTGAGAGGCTGAGGATCCATCGGATGAAGGTTCCGGGCTGGGTATGGTGATAGGGGGCCATCGTTGATCGACTTTGAATCAAAACCGCGGCGGGGTCATGATGAACGAGCGAATACACGATTGGCAATGAACTCTTGTTTGGGGAAGACGGTTTTTCGAGATCGGGAAGTCTGTTTTGGTGACCGACAATGCCGAGTTTCAAGTCGCCGAGATCAGCGGGAGGGGCCGAGGCAGGGTGCCAGGTTCGGTTCGGCAGCCGTTTGGGAGAGGCGGTTCGTTTTTCCCCGAGGAGGGAGGCATTCGCCGGGTAAAAATAGAGTTGGTAAAGTCAGGTCCGATCGCTTTTAGTATAGCCGTTCCATCGGTTCGGAAGACCGGTTCGTCCTTGAAGAAATGAAAACGTTTTCCCCGTACGTTCGAAGTCAGAGCCTGGTGGGCTTTGTGCTGATGATGTCAATGACCCTCGCCGACCCTGCGATGGGAAACGAGCCACCCGATCCGTCACCGGTCGCGCGTCAAATGGCGAGGGCGGCCAAGAATTTCTTGGATTCACTCTCAGCGGCCCAGCGAGGTCGAGCGGTCTATCCATTCGATAATGAAAAGGAGCGTCGCTATTTCCATTTCTTTCCAATCGATCGAAACGGCCTCCCTTTGAAGGATCTTAATACCGCCCAGCAGCAACTCGCCTACGCCTTGATCAGTACGGGCTTGAGTCATCGGGGGTTTGGAAAAGCGGCCACCATCATGAGTCTCGGGCAGCTGCTTCGGGAGCAGGATGGAGCAGATCACAATGAGCGGCGTGATTCTGACCATTACTATATCACGGTTTTTGGCACGCCAGGAAGGAGCAATACCTGGAGTTGGCGGGCGGAAGGGTTCCATCTTTCTCTGAATTTCACGATTGCAGGCGGGAAGGCGGTTGCCAGCAAACCCTCGTTCTTTGGCTCAATTCCCGCCACGGTTCAATCGGGACCGCGAAAGGGATTGCAGGTGCTTCGATTTGAAGAGGCGATGGGGCGTCGTCTTGCCTCCTCATTCGACGGGGTGCAAAGGAAGGTCGGCGTCATCCCTTTGATGAAATTTGAGGACACGGTCGGTGGCTTTAAGACGGGAAACACCCCCCGGATTATTCCTGAGCAGCCGGAAGGCATCTCCCTCGATGCACTGCACTCAGAACAAGCCGAGATGCTGATGGAGTTGGTCAGCGGCTATGCGCATCGTCTCCGCCATCCTTTCGCCCAGGCCGACCTCGATGAAATCGAGGAGACGGGAATCGAGAAGATTCATTTTGCGTGGGCGGGGAGCTTGAAACCGTTCGAACCCCACTACTACAAGATTCAGGGCCCGACCTTTTTGATCGAATACGACAATACCCAAGACGGGGCGAATCACGTCCATACGGTGTGGCGGGACTTCGACAATGATTTTGGTGAGGACATGCTTCGCAAGCACAAGGCCGAACACCACTGAAACCCGACGTTGGCGAGCATCATCACGAGCCAGCAATCAACCGATCAAGAAAAACCATCTAAGAATGAATCGAATCCTTCTAACGCCTCTCCTCCTGGTGCTCAGCCTAAGCCAGATTTCCCTGAAGGCCGCTCCCTGGGTCGTCTATCAAGGCGATTCCGGTCCGGGACGAGGAAAGCACATCTTGTTTATCGCATCCGATCATGAGTATCGGGGGGAAGAAACGTGCCCGGCGGTGGCCCGGATCATGGCCAAGCGTTATGGCTTCAAGTGTACGGTTCTATTTGGTCAGACCCCTGAGGGCTTGATCAAGCAGGGCTCGAGTTTCATCCCGGGCATTGAAGCCATTGATGACGCTGATATGCTGTTTTTGTTTCTCCGTTTTGTGCATCCGGAGAGCCCGTGGATGGAGAAGTTCGAGGCCTATTTGAAACGGGGAGGACCTGTTTTGGGGCTTCGCACGACCACTCATGCCTTCAATGGGCTTAAGGGAGAGTATGCTTATCACAATTTTAATTATCGCGGAGAGGAATTTGTCGGGGGATTCGGTCGCCAGATTCTGGGAGAGACCTGGAATCCAAAGTTAGGGGCGGGTCATTACGGCAGAAATCACAAGTTTGCGACCGCGATGCATGTCGTCCCCGATCAGAAAAGCCATCCGGTGATGCGGGGCGTCACGACCATGCATGCCATGGCCGGCGCTTACTCGGCGAGGCCCATGCCGGATGCCACGATCCTGGCGACCAACCGCGTTTTGGAATCGATGAAGGAGGGCGCTAGCCCCATCCCGGAAAAGTCCCCGCAGCCCGCCGCCTGGGTGCGGACCTACCAGTTTAAGGGGGGCAAGGTAGGCCGCGCCTTCTGCTCCACGCA
>DEAY01000026.1 GCA_002348345.1 Verrucomicrobia bacterium UBA2970 | reverse complement strand
CAACTCAAGGCGCTGAAAGCAGCGACGGCGGAAAAAACGACCCTCATCCTTGATCCCAATACCAAGCCATTCAATCTTTTGCGTGGTCTTGGTGATTCAGGGAGTCGGGCGGCGATGCCGACCAAGGATTCGGACCAGGAGGAGAAACTGCTCGCCAAGGCGGTTGAGCCGATGTTGGCCCGTTTTGCCGAGCGGTTGGATGGTCGATTGGGGAGCCAACTGGCTGATTTGGCCTCGGTCGTGGAAAAACAGCGAATGAGCCAGGGAACGGAGCTGAACGAGATGCTCGATGAATTGGTCGAGCGAGTGAGCGATCAAATCCCGCAGGAAGCTCCGGAAGGATTGTCCGGGGAACTCCCGCCACCCACGATTGAACTCGGATCGGAGGATGACGGGGCGCCGGAGCAGGAATAGGGAAGGAAACGAAGAGGGAAGTGGTCATGAGTGACAAGGAACATAGCGATCTGCCCGATCTTCCGGAAAAACTTCCGGATCAACCTGCCGAGTCCAATTTGGAAGCGATTCCGGAAGCGCCGATGGAGGATGCAGGGACCAGAGCCCTCGCCGATGCGCTCTCCAGCAGTTTCAAGTTTGTCAAGGTGATGATGGTCGTCTTGGTGGTGGTTTTCTTCGGATCCGGAGTCTTCACCGTCAACCCGAACGAGGTGGCGGTTGTATTGCGCTTCGGGAAACCGGTCGGAAGTGGTTCAGATCAGATTCTCTCGCAAGGGCTTCACTGGTCCTTCCCATACCCGGTGGACGAGATTGTTCGAATCCCCATCGGGGAAAGTAGGACCATCGATGCGACGAATTGCTGGTATCAGGTGACGCCGGACATGGAGATTTCGGGGGCTTTACCGGAGCCCCGTTCGCAGCTCCAGCCAGGGGTGGACGGGTATGCCTTGACCTCGGATGGCAATATCATCCATGCACGGGCGATCGCCAAGTATCGAATTTCGGATCCCATCCGTTACACCTTCAATTATCTGGATGTGACAAATATTCTGGAAAATGCATTGAACAATGCCGTTCTTTACGCCGGGACTCGATTCTCGGCCGATGCGGCGTTGTACAAGGACAAGATGGGATTTCGTGACGCCGTCAGGTTGCGCTTCCTTCAAACGATCGAGGGGGCCAATCTCGGGATCGAACTTGAGCCGATTGAAGTGCAAACGATTCCGCCGATGTACGTCAAGGAGGCGTTTGACCGGGTTTTGGAGGCTGAGCAGGTTCTGAGTCAGACGCGAAACAAGGCAGAGGGTGAAGCGTTGGAGTTGACCCGTAAAGCCGTCGGCGAAGCTCAGGCCGTGATCAGCGATGGAATGACCCGGAGTAACATGTTGGTCCAGGCCGTTCGTGCCGATGCCCGGTTCTTCAGTGACCAGTTGTCACATTACCAAAAGAATCCAAAGCTCTTCGAGGAACGGCTCCTTGTGGAGACCATGTCCGACGTGCTGTCCAAGGTTGACGACAAATGGTTCCTGCCGGCCGCCTCTGGAAAGGCACCGCAGCAACTGCGATTGATGTTGAATCGCGAGCCTAAGGTGACTACGGACGAACAGGCCGAGGAAGACTAACGAGTTTGAGGTTTTAACCCCCAGGAAGGTATGCAAGTAACGTCGCTTTTGAGTCAAAAAGAGGGTGGTTCAGACTCCCATCATCATGACCATGATGATTGCGGAAGCTGCGGTCATGATCACGAGCACACGCCGATCAAGCTTCACCAAACGCTGGTCGGCCTCTTGTTCATCATCAATTCGTTCATTGTCACCTATTTCCTCGCCAATGGACAAATCGTGGGCGATGTCAATGCGATGATCGGTGCCATTATTCTGGGCTACCCGATCGTGTTCACCGCGATCAAGGATCTTCGTAAGGGCCGGTTGAGCACGAACGAATTGGTGGCGATCGCTGTCCTGGCTTCGTTTGCAAGCGGGAACTATCAGGAATCGGGGTTGGTGGCCTTTTTCATGTTGTTGGGTGAGATCATTGAGACCCGTACGGCGGAGGGAGCGCGGAACTCGATTGAGTCTTTGATCAAATTGACGCCGACCAAGGCTCGGCGCGTGACGGCCAAGAAGGAAGAAGAAGTCGAGGTCGCATCCCTCAAGGTGGGCGACATCATTCGGGTGCGTCCCGGAGATAACGTGGCGGCTGACGGCACCATCGTTTCAGGACAAGGATCGTTCAATCAGGCCAATATCACTGGTGAGTCGTTGCCGGTGGACAAGAAGTCCGGGGACGAAGTCTTCGCCGGCACCCAGAGTTTGACGGGCGTCTTGGAGATCAAGGTGAGCCGAGCAGGGGAAGACACAACCCTGGGCCGGGTTCGGGATCTCATCCTGGCGGCGGAGAAGACGAAGCTCCCCATCATGCGAATCGTGGATCAGTACATGGGATTCTACACCCCCCTGGTGCTGCTCATCGGGGCCCTCGTCTGGGCCTTTACCCAGGACCTTAGCCGAGTGATCACGGTCTTCATCATTGCCTGTCCCTGTGCCTTCATCCTGGCGACGCCGACCGCCATGGTGGCCGCCCTGTCGGCAGCCGCGCGACTTGGGATTCTGATCAAGAATGTGGGAGATCTCGAGCTCTCGGCCAAGATCAATGCCTTCATCTTTGACAAGACAGGAACCCTGACCACCGGCCAATTGGCGGTGAGCCGCCTCTCGCCTCTTGGCGATATCAAACCAGCTGAATTGCTACATTTAGCCGCCTCTGCCGAAAAGTATAGCAATCATCCCACCGCCCGGGCCCTAGCCGATCTGGCGGGCGAGGCGGGACTAAATCTGGAAGAGCCGCAGGATTTTGAGGAAACCGCGGGCCGAGGCATCAAGGCCAATGTGGGGGCGGCTCAGATCGTCATCGGACGAGCTCAGTGGCTGAAAGACAATGGGATTGCCGAGGGGTTCGAGTCCCAGGTGGACCTCTCTGAAGCCGAGGGCTACAGCTTGCTCTACGTTGCCAGGGATGGGCAGTTTGCCGGATGGATCGGACTCCAGGACCGAACGCGGTCGGAGGCCAAGGAATCGTTGATGGATTTGAATGAGGCGGGGGTTCGCCGAATCGCCATGGTTTCGGGTGATTTAAAACCGGTTGCCACGCGGGTGGCCAAGGAGATTGGCTGTGAGGAGGTGTTGGCCGAATGCCTTCCGCAAAACAAGGTGGAGTTTGTCCGAAAAATGAAGGCGAAGGGCTACCGGGTGGCCGTCGTGGGGGATGGCGTCAATGATGCCCCAGCCTTGGCGGCGGGTGATTTGGGAATCGCCATGGGGGCGGCCGGCAGTGAAGTCGCCATTCACTCCGCGACCATCGCCCTGATGAACAATGATCTTCGCCGGTTGCCGTTCTTGGTGCGTCTGTCTCGGCAAACCCGATCGGTCATTAACCAAAACTTTCTCTTCGGAGTGCTCTTCGTCATCGGTGGGCTCATCATGGCGGCCATGAAGATCATCAACCCTGTTCTCGCCGCAGTTCTCCACGTGTTGGGTTCGCTTTTGGTGGTGTTCAACAGTTTCCGACTGGTCCGACAGGGCGAGGAATTGGAACCCTTTGAAGTGCCGGGTGAGCGAGAGGGGGCTGAAGGTTCGGGCGAATTGCGGCCGCATTCGGCCTAGGCTCGAGTGAAGGTCTCGTCAGATTTGAAAGGTAGAAACTATGGTAACCTCAGTGACCTCCGCCCAGGATCCCGCCGGAGCATCGAGTGCCACGATCGAGAATGTGATCTCGGTCAAGGGACTGACCAAGGTGTTCAAGGATTTTTGGGGGCGTTCAAAGGCCAAGGCGGTCAATAACGTCAACTTTGAAGTCCGACGGGGAGAGGTCTTCGGCTTGCTGGGTCCCAATGGTTCCGGCAAGTCCACCACGATCAAGATGCTTCTCGGACTCCTCTATCCGACCAAGGGGCATATCGAAGTGTTTGGCCACTCGCCCCGTCATGTCGCGACGAAGTCCCGGATCGGCTACCTTCCCGAGGAATCCTATCTCTACAAATATCTCGATTCGGCCGAGACCCTGGACTTCTTCGGGAACCTGTTCAATCTCAACAAGCTGGAACGGAAAAAACGCATCGAGCAACTGATTGACATGGTCGGACTGAAGAACGCCACGAGTCGGCAGGTGGGGGAGTTCTCGAAGGGCATGCAGCGTCGGATCGGTCTCGCGCAGGCCCTGATCAATGATCCCGACTTGGTGATTCTCGATGAACCGACCTCGGGCCTCGATCCGATAGGTTGCCGCGAGATCAAGGATCTCATCAAGGCGCTGGCAAAACGCGGGAAGACGGTGATTTTGAGCAGCCACCTGTTGTCGGATGTGGAGGATGTCTGTGATCGAGTGGTGATCTATTACGGGGGACGGGTCCAGGCCATGGGAACGCTCAAGGAGCTTTTGATGACTCCCGATGTCACCCGGATTACCACACCGGTCCTACCCAGGGAAACCATGGAGCGGGTGCTCGAGATGGTTCGCCATGACGTTGATGAGGCGAAGATCTCGATCGATAATCCCACCCAGAATCTTGAAAGTTATTTTCTTGGCGTGGTCGAGAAGGCCAGACAAGAGGAGGCGACCACTTCGGGTGCCGTCTCAGGAAACCGGGTGGCAGCCTACTTGGCGGCGGATGCCGAGCAGGAGCAGTCACCGGACAAGATCCTGGATCGCCTGACCAAGTCAGACTCGGGACAGGAAGCCCTGAACCCGAGTCAGCAACCCGTGGCTGTGCCGGACGTGGACGAAGCCAAGCTGGATCAGTTGGCGCAACCGGACACCCCGGCGGAGCCGAAGGTCGAGATCGCCCCGAATCAGGAGGCCAAAATGGAGGAAGCGAATGAGAAGCTCTCCTCACTTCTGGACCCATCGGCACCGGACCAGGGCGACGACAAGTAAGGGAATCGATGCAGGTCTTGCTTGCCATAGCCGTCCTGACACTGAAAGCGGCGATTCGGTTTCGTCTGCTGATTGTTCTGGGCATCTTGTTGCTGCTGACCGTGGTGGGCTTGCCCCTGATCATTAAGGATGACGGGACGGCCCAAGGGTTTACCCAAATTCTTCTGACATACACCTTGAGCTTCATCACCGCGCTCCTGGGATTGGCGACAATGTGGATCGCTTGCGGCACCCTGGCGCGGGATATTGAGGACTATCAGATCCAAATGATTACCGTGAAGCCCGTCGCCCGATGGCAAATCTGGCTGGGGAAATGGATCGGGATCATGGTCCTGAATGCCATTCTTTTGAGTTTGGCGGCCACGTCGGTTTTTTTCATGATGCAGAAGCGGGCCAAGGATCTTCCCGAGTCCCAACAAAGAATTCTGCAAGACGAGATCTTTGTGGCGCGAGCTTCCGCCAAGGAACCGCCCCAGGATATCGAACCGATCGTCAACGACATGATGGCCGCTCGCCTGGAAGAGAATCCGGAGCTCGCGGATCGGGATCCCCAGGACTTGAGGAAACAACTCAGGGAACAGGTCATCGCGATGCAACAGGTGGTTCAACCCGGCTACCGTCGGCGTTGGCAAATGTATGTCGGTCCTCCCGACGAAGTGAAGGATTTGCCGCTCTACCTCCGCATCAAGTTTTTCACCGCCAGTGCCTACGATACCAGCACCTACATTGCCTTTTGGGATATTGGACCGCCCGAAGGGGCCCAACGGATTCGAATTGAGAATAGTATTTCTCCGGAAGCGCCGATTCAGTTTGAGATCCCCCCCAATCAAATCGATGCCGACGGAATCCTCACGGTTGACTTTGAGAATTGGAACCAGAAGGCCCTCTTGTTTCCCCTGGAGGATGGGGTTGAAGTGCTTTACCGGAAGGGATCCTTCGGGCCCAACTTTGTCCGTGGCGTCATCATCATCTACTGTTGGTTGGGCTTCTTGTGTGCCTTGGGGTTGATGGCGGCCAGTTTTCTCTCCTTCCCGATCGCGGCCTTTTTGACGTTGGCCCTCCTGTTTATAGGGTTTTCCAACGGCACATTGGATCAGATCATCTACGAAGGGGGAATCACCGGGGTGGACAACAATACCGGCCAGATTGCCGCGCCGGCTTTGATCGACAAACTGGCGGTCTTATCGGCGCAGGGCCTCTTGAGTACGATCAACCTGGTGCGTGATTTTTCACCGATCGATTACCTGAGCACGGGGCGCATCATCACCTGGAGTCAGGTGGCGTTAGGGGTCTTTCAGATCGTGATCGTGATGGGGGGGATCTTTGGACTGATTGGCGTCATCATCTTATCCCGAAGGGAGTTGGCCACGGCAAAGAGTTTTTGATGATTCCCCTACGTGCCAAATTCTTCAAGCCTTTGATGGCATGCTTGATGGTGGTCTTCCTGATCGGGTCCTCCTTCGTGCAGAAGTCATTGAATGAAGCGCGCAGCGACATGGGATTGACCCGCCTGAAACCGCTCGAGAATGCGCCTCCGATCTTGGCCTTCACCACGGTTGCGCTCGGCGGATTTCGAGGCCTGATCGCCAATTTGCTGTGGATCCGGGCCACTCAAATGCAGGATGACGGGAAGTATTTTGAGATGGTGCAGTTGGCCGACTGGATCACCAAGCTTCAACCGCACTTCGTGACCGTCTGGGTGCATCAGGCCTGGAATCTCTCCTATAATATTTCGGTCAAGTTTCCCGATCATGCGGATCGTTGGCAGTGGGTGCAACGAGGCATTGAACTGCTTCGGGATCAGGGCATTCCCTGGAACCCCCAGGAAACCTTGCTTTACCGGGAATTGGCCTGGCACTTTCAGCACAAGATGGGCGCCAATATGGACGATGCCCACATGCTCTATAAGAACGAATGGGCCAAGGGCATGGATGACCTCTTCGATGGACGGATGCCGGATGTGGAGACGTTTCGAGATCCCCAGACGCCCGAAGAGGTGGAACGGGCCCGTCGATTGTTGGAGGAATTCAAGATGGAGATCGACTATATCGCCGAGGTGGATGAGAAGTATGGTCCATTGGAATGGCGCTTACCGGAAACCCATGCGGTCTACTGGGCCTATGTGGGACTGCAGAAGTCGATTCGAAAGAAGGAATACATCAACCTGCGCCGGGTCATCTTCCAGAGTATGCAGTTGGCCTTTCACCGAGGACGTCTGGTGGAGTTTCCCGTGGCCAAGGAGCGGGAAAAAGATGGCTATGTCATGGCTTATGAGTTCGGTCCGAATACCAAGATCACGGAGAAGGTGAATACCGTCTATGAGGAGATCATGGATGACGATGCCGCTCAACGAGAACACATCTCAACAGGGCACAAGAACTTTCTCCGGACCGCCGTTTATTTTCTCTACATCCATAACGCCGTCGACGAAGCAAAACGCTGGTATGACTATGTCCGGGAGCTCTACCCCGGAAGTATTCCCGATGAAACCAGTTTGGAGGAGTATGCCTTTCAACGATTGGAGGAGGAATTCGGCAGCACCTCCCAGGATCGGTTGAAGGCAATGTTGCTGGGAATTCTCGGTCAATCGTTCTATTACCTGGCGATCGGGGACGAGGAGCGGGCCATGGGGATGGAACTCCTCGTTCGAAAGATGTGGGATCGCTTCCATGGCGAGATTGGAAAGGGCCAGGATGTCCGTGTGGGGCTTCCGACCATCCGAGAGTTGAAGAGGGAGGTGCTTCTTAGAATGTTGAACTCGGAGGAGGGGTTGAATCCGGTTCTGGCGGATCAGCTTAGAACCCGATTGGGGCCGGCTTTGATAGACCTCGTTCCGGAGGTTTCAGGAGGGCTGGAAGACCCGGAGGCGGATGGCGACCCCGTCGGTCCTCCGAGTCAAAGTGGAACCGAGTCAGGGCCTGCCGCCGACCAATAGGTCCTGCCCTCAGCTTGAGAGCCGCGGCCGAGCCCATCTCCTTTTTCTTCAAAATGGCTCTTGCGCGACGTATTCTTCTCGTTTTTGGCAATGACCTTCCCGATGGGAGTCGGGATGACCAGTTGCCACGGGCCGAAGTCTGTTTCGGCAGATTTCCGGGGCGGGCCGGTTGGAAGTTACCGGCAAGATGAGTCGGTCTTGAATCAAGAATCCCCGCCCGAT
>DEAY01000350.1:1757-3467 GCA_002348345.1 Verrucomicrobia bacterium UBA2970 | reverse complement strand
CCCGCCGCTCGAAGGCATTGGATCGCGCAAAACTCGAGCCGAGATCGAACTCGTCACCAAACAGGGGGGCGGACGGATGCCCGGATTTCCCCAGTTCTCGGACCAACGCCGAAAGGCCATCCTAGACTATGTCCTCTCGGAGACCCTCGACTTGGTGGAATCAACGGAAGATCAAGAGGAGGTGCCTCTGCCGACCTACGCATTTGGTGGCTTTCGGAGGTGGTTGGATGGGGATGGCTATCCTGCCATCAAGCCACCGTGGGGAACCTTGAATGCCGTCGATCTCAACACCGGCGAAATCAAGTGGAAAGTGGTTTTGGGCGAGTATGCTGAACTCTCCGCCAAGGGAATTCCCCCCACGGGAACCGAAAACTATGGGGGACCGGTGGTGACGGCGGGGGGGCTCATCTTCATCGGGGCAAGCGCCGACGAAACGTTTCGGGCCTTTGACCAGGAGACGGGCGCCATTCTTTGGCAGGCCCAATTGCCATTCAGCGGCAATGCCACGCCGAGTACTTACATGGTCGACGGGCGCCAATTCGTCGTGATCTCGGCCGGGGGTGGGAAATCAGGCCGTCCTCGAGGTGGCAGCCTGGTGGCCTTCGCTTTACCCCGGCCGACCAAGTAGTCGTCGTCCCGCACGGGCCCCTGCGTCGGCTTGGGCTCGACGCCAGCCTGGTTCCGGCGGTTTAGTCCTGCAGAAACCTCGACATCTCCCGTAACAATACCGACTGTTGAAGGTCATGGTTTTGTAACAAAGAGGCGAATCAGGGTGGTCGGATCACCCAAAAACATGACCAAGATATTTATGGAAACATTCAGTTTGGAGTTTGTCGTGAAGCGAGTGGGTTGTTCGATCCTCTCACTTCTCGCTTTGTCTGCGACCGATCTTGTGGCGGAAGGGGAAAGTGAATTTGAAAAACGCCGGCAGCAGGTTCTCGAGAAATACGACGCGAATCAGGACGGGCGTCTGGATGCGGAGGAGCGTGAGGCGGTGCGTCAAGGCCGAAAGGAGGGGCTCAACAAACCCTCTTCCCGACGACGAAGTCGCCGGGAAGAGGAGAAGCACCCCCCCGAACTCCTGGCGCTCTACGATAAAGACAAGAGCGGATGGATCGATGGCGACGAATGGGACGTCGCCGGACCGGCGGAGAGTGCCAAGATCCTCAAGCAATTTGACACCGACGAAGATGGTGCGTTGGGAGAAAAAGAAAAGGAGACGCTTTGGGGTGCGATCCGATCAGAGAAACTAAAGGGAGTCTATGCGGGGATTGCTCATTATTTCTTCCTGCGGGAAGAGGAGGGGGAACCAAGCTATGTGACGCGCCAGAAAGCGCTGCTCAAATATGATGCTGATGGCGACGGGTTGGCGAGCCGCGAGGAATTGTTGGCCATTCGTGCGGCCCGGATGGCCAAGAAGGAGCGCCCCGAATGACACGGAGGCTTCCAAACGGGGGATGTCGGGAAGGAATCGTCCTGGCGCCAGCGTGGAGTGCCTTCCTCGTCAGTGCTCTTTTTGGGGGGGAGGCGTTTGCCAATGAACCAAAAATCTCGCCCCCGGTCACGGTGGTGATTTCCGAGTTCATGGCGACCAATGATTCGCAGCTTCAGGACCTCCAGGGTGAATACCGAGATTGGGTGGAGCTCTATAACTACGGTAGCGAGCCGGTCGAATTGAGCGATCTCTTTTTGACGGACTCTCGGAAAAAA
>DEAY01000350.1:0-1371 GCA_002348345.1 Verrucomicrobia bacterium UBA2970 | reverse complement strand
ATCTGGGAAAGCCGAGAAGGATCGGCCATCCGATTGAATCGAAAGGGGGATTATCTGGGCCTAGTCGACGCTGAGGGGCAGAGGATCCTGCACGACTTCGGGAAGCGTTATCCCAAACAAATCCAGAACATTTCCTTTGGTCTCTTCGGCTCGTGGAAACCGGGGAAGCCCCTCTCTGCCTTTTCTGGATTTCTTCAAGTGCCGACCCCAAAACGAAAGAATTCGAACGCGCTTCGAGGGGTCGTGGAGTCGGTGTCCCTCAGCGAGAAGCGTGGGTTCCATGAGTCGGGCTTTCGTCTTGAGTTAACGACGAAGACGCCGCAGGCGACCATCCGTTATACGCTGAACGGATCCCGACCGACGGCGGAATCGGGAGAGGTGTATGAGGAGCCGATTTTGATCGACCGGACCAGCGTGCTTCGAGTGGGTGCCTTTAAATTCGGTTTCAAGCCCAGCAAGATCAAGACCCACACCTATCTCTTTTCTCAGGATGTGGTGCGCCAATCTCCCGATGGGCTTCCTCCCGAGGGGTTTCCCTATCTCTGGGGAGAGAATCACGTGGACTACGGGATTGATCCCGACGTCATCGAGGATCCGAGGTTTGGGGACCAGTTTGTGGATGGATTGAAATCGTTGCCAGTGATCTCATTGGTTGCCGAGCTGAAGGATCTTTTTCATGCCGAGACGGGGATTTATGCGCGTGCGGGAGAGGATGGCCGCGACTGGGAACGTCCTTGCTCCTTCGAGATTCTAAATGCCGATGGTAAGGATTCGCTTCAGGTGGATGCCGGTCTACGGATTCGGGGCGGATTTAGTCGGCTGCCCCTCAATCCGAAACACGCGTTCCGGGTTTTCTTCCGGGACGAATACGGCCCCGCGAAGTTGAAGGCCAAGCTTTTCCCGGACGGCCGGGCAAAGGCGTTCGACCACATCGATCTTCGGACCTTTCAGAACTATTCCTGGAGTTATCAACGGGATCCGAGAGCCATCTTTCTGCGTGACCAATTCAATCGCGATCTTCAACTGGCGATGGGGCAGCCTGCGGCTCGCGGAGAGTATTATCACCTGTTCCTCAATGGTCAGTATTGGGGGATTTACAACACGTGTGAACGGCCCAAAGCGTCCTATGGAGTAACGTACTTTGGGGGCAAAAAGTCCGACTACGACGCCGTGAAGAAGGGCAATACTCCGGGAACGCGTCTCAACGTCATGGCGACGGACGGTAATCTCGAGGCGTGGCGACGCCTGTGGGAACAGGCCAAGGCCGGGCTCGAATCCAACGAGGCCTATTTTAAGTTGCTGGGGCGTCATCCTGACGGAGCCGAAAACCCTGACCAAGAGGTCCTGTTGGATGCGGAAAACTTGATCGAC
>DEAY01000007.1 GCA_002348345.1 Verrucomicrobia bacterium UBA2970 | reverse complement strand
AAACGCGCTTGAATTCAAGTCGTTAAAAAACCCTGACGCACTCTTCGCCACCGAGTGAACAATCCGGTGGTTGGGGCATCACTTGAATCAGAAGTGTCTCGCCCGTCCAGTAGGATTTGCATAGGTGAAAGGGAACTTTGAACGCCTGGTGACTAAGGTAGGTGCGCCCCTGTCGATCACGCAACCACACCAAATTCAGGACGCCTCTAGCCGGCACATGCGTCCGTTTCGGCGAACCGTTACTCCGCTTTCAGGTCGGCAAAGAGGATTGAACGGTCACCCAGCATCTTTATGGAATCCCGATCCATCACTCCGAGATCGGTTCCCCCTTACGGAGCCAAATCAATTTTGTCGACGATCATGAGGACGCTAAATTGGATCGCTGACCCTTCCTTCCTCGGAATCTGATCCCCCTCGGGAACCAAGCCATCTCTACAGTTGCTATTCACCATGAACTTCAAGGGGGGAAGCAAAGAAAGCGAACCGATGACCTTCAGTGATTGGGCGGGCCAGAGTCGACAATCACCGAAGACTGAAGCGATCCCATTCATCTCCAGCCAAAGACACGCTCGAGTGCAAGGCGTTCGGGGAGATTCTCAAGAAATACCGGCTGAGAGCCGAAAGCGGCTATGAGGCAGATTCAATTGCCTGCCCCTGCCATCACGAAATGGTAGCGAGGCTCGATCGACTAGATTTTCAACGGGGGCAATCCACGCCAAGGGTTGGAGCACACCATCGGTGACGCACGTCAATTGAATGACAAGGCAGCCTCCACATCCTCCGCGGCAAATTGCTCGATTCTCTTGTTCAGTCTCTCCACGATCCCCGGAAACGCCGAGGCCCGGTTGACCTGCTCCATCGGGTCCAAAGACAGATCGAAGAGAAATGCCTCTCCTCGATCGATGATGAACTTCCACTGCGCCTCACGGAGTGCCCTTGCCTGCGGGGTTCGCCAGTACAAACCCCGCGAAGGAAGATCAAGCTCAGTTCCGCTGAGTATCGGCCAAAGGTTGGTTCCATCCAGTTTGGGTCGCTGCCCCTCGGCGATCCCAGCCAAGCCCAGGAGAGTCGGCATCCAGTCGACAATGTGGATCGGCTCGGACACCGTTCGCGATTTCAATTGAGTCGGCCAATTCACGAGGGCGGGCACCCGGATGCCCCCTTCGAACAATTGACCCTTCCAGCCTCGCAGCGGCCGATTGTTACCCAGCGTCGGACAAGGCAGGTGGCCTCCGGCGTACTGATCCGTCCCGAACCAGTCTCGCTGCGCCCCGTTGTCCGAGGTAAAGACAATCAGCGTTCGATCGCGCTGACCGGTCTCTTCCAACACCCGAACCAGTCGTCCCACGGTATCGTCCAGATGGGTCACGGCCGAGGCAAACAACCGCCGCGACGGATCGTCGATCAGACGATCATAATACCGTAGCCAACGACGTTCCTCCTGCAAAGGAATATGGGGAGCGGTGTGGGTCACCGCGATGAACCAGGGTTGATCTTCATACTGCCGAATCCATCGCGCCGCTCGTGCGGCAAACAAATCGGTCGAATGCCCCTCCTCCTCAAACCACCGATCATTCTCGTGCCAGGTGCGCCGGTAATCGCCATCTTTGTACCAGTGACCGTATTGATCGACCCCCCCCGCCAGGCATCCGTAGCTGGCGACAAACCCGTGTTTGAGCGGACCCCATTTGGGCAGGCTTCCCAGATGCCATTTCCCGGTGATCCCGGTAAAATACCCCCTTGATTTCAGAAGTGAAGGCAGGGTCGGTGTCCCCTTGGGAAACACCCGTCGATTCGTCGGACTCAGGCAACCGAAGCGACTGGGAAACCTCCCACCGAAAAGCCCGGCCCGCGTCGGACTGCAGGTCGACATCACATAGTGTTGCTCCAATCGAACGCCCGTCCGGGCCAACTCATCGAGGTAGGGCATCCGAATCTCACTTCCGTGCCACGACACATCTCCCCAACCAAGATCGTCCGCGACGATGAAGAGAATGTTCGGGGGAAGGAGCGACTCACTCCTGAGGATCCCCATACAACCCGAAGCACCCGCGAGCGTGCAAACCAAAAGGAGCCACCGATGCCTGAGGGAGGTACGAAATTGCAATTCAAGGAATCGAGATGCCTTCATCAGCGCGTCACCTCCCGTCCTTGACGGATCCGAGCAATGATCTGACCCAGCTCTTGCCCATCAATCTTCAACTCTTGAGCCAGGCGGTTGATCCGTCGAAATTCGTTTTTCGAAAGGTGATCATCGGCCAAGGCGAGTGAAATCAGGTAAAAAAGATCCTCCCGGGTCGCCTCCATCGGAGGAAGCCCCTCCTCACGCTTGGCCTGGTTGAACAACGCCACAATTCGCTGATCAGGAATACTTCGAGCCCTTGCCCAATCGGCCAGGAAGGTGTTTTCGGTGGCATCAAACTTGCCGTCAGCGACCGCCAGTTTCACCATATGTTGAAACACGTGTTCGGCACGGCCAATGCCCCCCGCATCCGGACCGGTTCCGGCGGACACCGGCGTGGACTGAAGACGCTCCAACACTTTGGTGGCGTTCCGTTGCGACGTCTTGCGCCGACGACCGATCCAGTTGCCCACGGCAACGAGAACGACCACCAACAGCAATGCCAGGATGGGATGGTGAAACAACCAACTGGCCGCAATCGTCCCCACTGCCAGCCCCCCCCCGACCACGACACTCACCAGAAGCCCCCCCATTTGCACGAGCCGCCCCAGAAAGGGAACGCCGATCAAGAGGTGGAGCAACGCCTCCAACGTCATGGCCACCCCAAACATGCTCGCCACAGTGCCCGCCAGGCGGACCATCCAGCGCGTCCGTTGAAGGTGCCCCTTCATGGTGCTCAAGGCCGTCTGCCGATCCCCATTGACCAGATGATGGAGCACTCCGTCATCCTTGATGAGTTTGGAGACCCAACCCGATTTCTTTTCAAACACCTTCCCCTCCCCCACTTGCTCTCGAATCGACCCAAAATAGGTCGCCCTGGAAGACGCTCGGACGGCCCGGTAACTCAACCGCTCATCACCCAGTTGGTCTCCTGGACCCGAATGCTTTCGCAGATAAAAGAAACCGCCCTCGGCACGGAGACCAGAGGCTCGTCCTTCTTCCGATAAGCTCAAGCGGTTGGGATCGAGATGATCCCGCTCATCGGCAAAGTGGAGATCCTGCGGCGAGATGTCGAGATCACCCAGGTGGTAGCTTTCAGGCGTCAGGCGCGCCTTGCGGAGCGTCTGTGAGTTGCCGCTGTTCCGGGAATTGCTCTGAACTGATGACCGCCATTCCTTGTGCCAAGTCACGTGGTCGTCTCTTCGCTTCCGGACCCAGGAATAGATTTCCGCGCTCCGGTCAACGACCATGTAGTTCTCGAACACCTTGACGTAGTCGCCGGAAAACGAGACGCGATCCAGAGAACCCGTCAAGGCGATCGCCTCCCCCGGCCCCGACCCGATTGCCCCCGTCAGGACCCGAGCCCGACTCGCCGCCGCGTGGTAGTCAAAACGCCCCTCATTAGCCCACAGGCACAATAACGCGCCGCCAATCAAAACGAGGCCAATGAATGTGCCGCCTCTTCGTCGCCCGGATCTCACAAGACTTCTTTCTAATGAAAGGCCCGACCGGAGGAAAGTCTATCCTTCAGACCCACCCCCACATGCATGGGCGACGCGCTGCTGCCGATTCCAGATCGTCCTTCGGCAAATCGCGCGCCACCCTGGTGCCCGGATTGATTGGTTTGGCCTCCTCGCCGTCGATCGAACCGGTGGATGTCCAGGGCGTTCGCAAATCAGTTACCCCCTCCTTCCGTCGCCTCCGGTGGAGCCGGCCGAACGATAGGGATCGACAACAAAACGATCGATACTTGGACCGGATTCTGCTAATTGTAAACACGGCCTCGAGCCGAGGATTCCATGCCTGCTGGTCAGAAAGCCTTCACCCTCATTGAACTGTTGGTCGTGATCGCCATCATCGCGATTCTCGCCGCGATGCTGCTCCCGGGCCTCGGGGCGGCGAAGGCGAAGGCCCGCAGCATTCAATGCATGAACCACAGCCGTCAACTCACCTTGGCGTGGATCATGTATGTGGACGACCACGAGGGCCGACTGCCCCAGGCTTCCTCCTATGACTTGGGCGCGGCATGGGTCACCGGCATCATGGATTTCAATCCGTTGAACCCTTCCAATTGGGATCCCGATCGCGATATTCGAAGCGGCCTGCTCTGGCCCTATTGCGGAGACTCATTGGCCATCTGGCGCTGTCCCGCCGATCGCAGCACGGTCCTTCGGGAGGGCGTGTCGGTCCCCCGCGTTCGGACTTACTCGATGAATCTCCACGTGGGAGGTTGGGATAGTCCGCCCTACAATCCGGGGTTCAAGATCTACCAGCGGTTGAGCGGGCTCAACGACCCCGGCCCGGCCGGGACCTTTCTCCTCATGGACATGCGGGAGGACGCGATCAATACCGGGAATTTCGCCACCGACATGTCAGGCTGGCCCAACCGACCCCAGGATTACAAATTTGCCGGCATCGACTATCCTGCCAGCTATCATGCCGGGGCGGGGGGATTGTCCTATGCCGACGGTCACTCGGAAATCCGGAAATGGCGGGACGCCCGCACCATGCCTCCTCTGGTAAAGGGCCAGTACCTTCGCAATGGGAACCTGCCCTCCCCAAACAACCCCGATATTCGATGGCTCCAGGAGCGAACCAGCCGGCCCCTCGCGACCCATGATCAATAAAGCCCTCAGGCCTCGAGTCCGATGAACCCATTCCCTCCCTTATCGGCCCGACCCCGCTCCGAGCAACGGAGGGGCTTCACGCTCATCGAGCTCCTGGTCGTCATCGCTGTCATCGCCATTCTGGCCGGTTTACTCCTTCCTGCGCTGGGAACGGCAAAGGCCAAGGCTAGGGGGATCCAATGCATGAACCACACCAAGCAATTGGTGACCGCTTGGACCATGTACGCCCACGACCATCGCAGTCTCCTCCCCTTTGCCACGGCGACCCGGACGCCGTTTGCATGGGTCAACGGCCTCATGGATTATGATCCCGCAAACCGCTCCAACTGGGACCCCGACCACGATATTCGCAAAAGCCTCCTCTGGCCCTACACGGGAGCCTCGCTCGGCATTTGGCGTTGTCCCGGGGATCGAAGCACGATCGAGGTGCAGGGCCGGCGCCTGCCCCGGGTCCGCTCGTATTCGATGAATTTTTACGTCGGCGGTTGGGATCAGCGGCCCTACGACCCACGGTTCCAGGTCTACTCGCAGTTGGATTTGATCAACGACCCCGGGCCCTCTCAAATCTTCGTTTTCCTGGACATGAGGGAGGATAGCATCAACTACTCCAATTTCATTACCGAGATGAACGGGTGGCCGGATGATCCCGCTCAATACCGCTTTGCCCAGTATGACTACCCGGCGGCCTACCATGGAAACGCCGGAAGCTTCTCCTTCGCCGACGGGCATGCCGAGGTTCGCCGATGGCGGGATCCCCGGACCGTTCCGCCCTTGGTCAAGGATCAGGTGCTACGGCTCTGGAACCTGCCCACTCCCGGCAATCCCGATGTGGCCTGGCTCCAGAATCACACGACCCGTCCCACCCGGACACAGCGGCCCCTGTCCCTCCCGTAGCCCCCCAAATTATCCTCTTTACCCGAACCCTCAAGGGGCTCTAGGATTTCACCATTCAGCCACCGAAACTCACCGGCCTCGTGGTCGGTGTTTGAAAGGAACTCAGCCCCTATGTCGCTCCCCCGCCTTGTTATCCTTTGCCATCTCGTTGCCAGCGTATCGCTATCGGCCGCCTCTCCCACCATGAAGGCGCTGATCGTCGATGGGCAGAACAATCATGGTATGTGGCCCAAACTAACGGCCATGATGAGACATTACCTCGAGGAAACCGGCCTCTTTACCGTTCATGTCGAGCGGACCCAGTTCACCTGGCAGGGAGCCCGTTATCTGAACGAGTTTCCCCTGGAAAACGGCGATGACACGACCGCCACCCGCCAACCCATCCCCGATCTCGAATTCGCCCCCCAGTTCTCCGATTACGACTTGGTGGTCAACAACAACGGATGGCGCGCCCAACCCTGGTCCAAGGCCACCCAGGAAGCCTTCGAGGACTATGTTGACAATGGAGGTGGGGTTGTGATCGTTCACGCGGCGAACAATTGCTGGCCCGAGTGGCCCGCCTACAACCAGATGATCGGACTGGGAGGCTGGGGCAATCGCACGGAAAAAAGCGGCCCCTACGTCTATTTCAACAACCAGGGGGAACTCGTCCGCGACACCTCTCCCGGCCGCGGAGGTTCTCACGGCCCGCAACACGAATACCAAATCACGATTCGCAACCCTCATCACCCCATCACCCGTGGAATGCCCAGACAGTGGCTCCATGCCAAGGATGAACTCTACGATCGCCTTCGCGGCCCCGCCGAAAACATGGAAGTCCTGGCAACCACCTTCGCCACCAAGGAACAGAAGGGGACTGACCGGCACGAGCCCATGATGATGACGCTCCGCTACGGGAAGGGCCGGATCTTTCACACGCCGATGGGCCACGCCGATTATTCAGCGGAATGCGTCGGGTTCATGGTCACCTTCCAGCGAGGAGCCGAATGGGCTGCGACGGGAAAGGTCACCCAGACTGAGATCCCGGCGGACTTCCCCAAAGCCGACCAATCCAGCGAGCGGAAATTCAAGTAATCCAAAGGCTGCAATGGCGTTCCGCTGATCGCCCGCCACCAACCCCGACCGGTAGGCCTCCTGGCCCTTCCGCGACCCCAGGTTCTAATCGCTGTCCCTACTCGCGATCCCAAAGGGCAAACGCGTGGCCGCGTTGCTGGTCAAACCCGACACTTCCGGCTGTCTCGGCACTGGCGTGCCCGTCCGCCCAGAGCATGGACGCTCGACCGCCATGCCGATTCACGATGCGGGAAGGCAAGGAATGATAGGAACCGTTGTTGGGGGTCCGGAAGAAGACGGTCCGGAACACCGTGAACTGACGGCTCGGATCGGTCGTCGGCTTCCATAAATCCGCGTTCTTTTCCGAAGGATTGGAGATCACCGCCGAATCGGCCAAATGAACCGTTTCGACCGGGCGCTTCACCGTGGTGAACTTGATTTCGTGACCCGCCTGGGGACGCCAAACGCTGAGTTCGTGATAGTTCAACCCAATGCCGAACCCCTCCTTTGGCTTGACCGAGGGACATTGGTTCACGTGCCGATCCTGGGTGTAGGTTTCCAACAGGTCAGGCCACCAACGGATCCCGCCACTGCGATCGTCTTCGACAAACTTGTTGGTTAAATCAGGGTCGTCCACAGCCAGTGGCACGAGCGATTCCTCGTTATCATCCTTGTAAAGCAGCATCGCCACTCCGATCTGGCGCTTGTTGCTGATGCAACGGAT
>DEAY01000159.1 GCA_002348345.1 Verrucomicrobia bacterium UBA2970 | reverse complement strand
CAGTATCGCGAAAGCATCGACGTCTACGGGACCAAAAAGAGTTTTGAATGGACGCTGACCGAGAATGATCCCCACATCGTTCACGTCGCCAAGCGCCCAGAACCGGAAATTCCTGAGCGGGTCGAGATTCCCGACTACGCGCATTTGTTGCCGGAGCCGATTCAGAAGTTCACCCAGTCCATTGAAGACGCGGATCATCTGTCCTTCGTACAAGGCGGCGGCCACGGTGGCAGCCACCCACACATGGTGCATGAATTTGCCTCGGCCGTGGTCGAGAATCGCGATCCCTGGCCCAACGCCCGCACCGCAGCCAACTGGACATGCGTCGGCATCTGCGCCCACCAAAGCGCCGAACAAGGTGGTGCCCGGGTCGATCTGCCCGCATTTACCCATTAACCCTTTCGACAATTCACGTAGGACAACACTCAAAAAGACGATCATATGGACAAAGGCACACAACCAAACGCACATCGCCTGCTTTGGGCAGGTTTCATGGCCATCCTGGCGGCCGGCGTTGGCTTCTCAATCCGTGGAGGCATCCTCGGCGACTGGGGAGGTCAATTCGGATTTACCCAAAGCGATTTAGGAAAGATCACCGGTGGTGGTCTGACAGGATTCGGGATTATCATCCTGATCGGATCCCTCCTCGCAGATCGTGTTGGCTACGGTAAACTCATGATTCTGGCCTTCCTCATGCATGTCGGTTCCGCCGTCGTCACACTCGCCGCAACCCCGCTCTTCAACTCGATGGGAGGGCTGGAATCCGAGGCCGCAAAGAACGCGGCCTTCCAATGTCTCTTCTGGGGGATGTTCATGTTCGCGATTGGCAATGGCCTTGCTGAAGCCGTTGTCAACCCGCTCACCGCCGTTCTCTTCCCGAAGGAAAAAACTCACTATCTCAATATTCTTCATGCCGGCTGGCCCGGAGGCCTGATCGTGGGGGCAAGTCTTTCATACTTCATGGTGGGGAATGTTCGTTGGGAAATACAAATTGCGCTGTTCCTGATCCCGGCCATCATCTACGGGGCCATGCTCTGGGGGCAAAAATTCCCGAGAGACGAGGCGGGCGCCGCGGGGGTTTCCTACACCGACATGCTCAAGCAGCTAGGCCTTCTGGGTGCCGGTGTGATTTGCGTTCTGCTTGCGTTATTCTTCAAGAATGACCTCGGTTGGTCCACCACCGGCGCTTCGATTGTTGGTGCCGGCCTTTTGATCATCTTTGGTTTCTTCTCTCGGTTTACGCTTGGGCCTTTGCTCATGGCGTTCCTGCTCATCATTCATGCGATGGTCGGATACGTTGAATTGGGAACCGATTCGTGGATCAGTAACATCACCGGCAACATCCTCGCCAGCCCGGAAAAGGGACTGCTGTTGTTCGTCTATACCTCCTTTTTGATGTTCGCGCTCCGCTTTTTCGCGGGCCCCATCGTCCATCGGATTTCACCTCTCGGCCTTCTCCTCTTCAGCGCGGCCTGCGGTGCCATCGGACTGCAGTTCCTTGGCACCTTTAACACCGGATTCACCATCGTGATCGCAGCGACGATCTATGGGGTCGGAAAGACCTTCTTCTGGCCGACCATGCTGGCCGTGGTTTCCGAACAGTATCCCAAAGGGGGGGCCATCACGATTGGTTCAATCGGCGGGGTCGGGATGCTCGCTGCGGGTCTGCTCGGGGCACCGGGAATTGGCTACAAACAGGATCGTTTCGCTTCGGAGATCTTGCAAGAGACTGCGCCTGCAGCCTATGAGGCGGTGAAATCGGAGAACCAAAACGGGTTCTTGTTCTTTGAATCCATCCAAGGTCTGGATGGTGCCAAGGTGGCCGCCATTAAAGAGATCGCTGCTGCCGATCAATCCGATGATGATAAGGCTGTCCTGGCCGCAAGTCTGGGCGGGGCTCGAAGTGCACTCAAGATGACCGCCCTTGTTCCTCTCACGATGGGAATCTGCTATCTTCTTCTCGTCTTCTATTTTAAAGCTCGAGGGGGTTACAAGGCGGTCGAGCTGACCACCGCGTCTGGCCAAGACCACTCGGGTGGATCGGGTGAGGAGAAATCCGAGGCCTAGAGTCTGAAATACGGCATTGAAAAAGGCGGTTGGATTTCCAGCCGCCTTTTTTCTTTGTGTTGGAGGGACGTGTCTCTCGAGCCGTAGGTCCGCATCAAGAGGAATTAGGAATTGCTGGCGCAGGCGATTGCCTGAGTCCCACACACAACGTCAAGGTGGAGCGACATGCCCTTCCCGGGCCGACCGCCGGTGTCGTCAGGGCGTCTCGTATCGAGTGTAACCGGCTTACAAATCCGCCGGCCCATCCATCCGATCGCCGTCCATTTCGTAGATTCCCACCAGATAGCCGTTCTCCCGGATCTCTCCCACCTTCAGCTTGCCGAACATCGTGACGGCCTCGTCCATCACCGGCTTCACGCCCTTGCCTTCGTCCATCCGCACGCTCACCCACTCGTTGATCTTGGGCACGGTTCCGTAACAGCACATCGACTGATCGCGCATGATCAACATCTCCGTCACCAAACCCTCTTCCACTTTGAGGGGGAGCATGAATCCTTTCAGGGCGATCGATTTGAGATTGAGATCGCGAATGGCCTCCGGGATTTGGTCCGAACCGCCCTCGGTTTCGCCCGGCAGTTCCGCGGTCAAGTCCTCTGGCATCTCATACTCGAAGGAAGCCAATCGATCAAACGACACCTCCAACGAGCCATCCTTCAGAAGCTTCGGTTCGACCGCCTCCGCGACCACGCCAACCTCAGTCGTCTCCGAGATCACCTCGAGCTTTTCACCCACCCGGGGATCTGCCTCAACCTCTGCCTCAACCGCAGGATCGGGGCGGAGCACGACATCCGCT